>JAYUFF010000191.1:0-2529 GCA_043738825.1 Schlesneria sp. | reverse complement strand
CACGGGGGCAGTACCGATGTCCACGATGATGGCTCACAACGAGTTGTTGCAGCTCACGACCGCAGCTCCCGCGTCACCGATCGAACGTGAGCCACAAGTGATCCTCGACGAGGATCGCTGAACGCTTACCCGACGAGACGGGCCGATCCCCACAAACGTCTCACGCCCGATCGAACGGGAAGGCGATTACATCGGCGAGGCATGTCTGGCCGAGCGCCAGCATGACAAGTCGATCGACGCCGAGGGCATTCCCCGACGAGGCGGGAAGTCCCGCGTCCATCGCCGTCAACAGACGGCTCTCGGCGGGCAGCGGTCGCAGTCCGGCGGCGGCTCGCACGGCGAGTTGCTCGCGGACGCGATCGCGCAGCGCCGCAGGATCGGTCAGTTCGTGATAGCCGTTGCACAGTTCGACGCCGTCGATGTACAGCTCGAACCGCTCGGCGACGAACGGTGCGTCGGGCTGCGGCTGCGACACACGAGCCAGCGCGGCCTGACTGGCCGGATAGTTGAGGAGAAATGTTGGCCCCTCTCGACCAAGTTGCGGCTCGACAAGTTCGGCGAGCAGCCAGTTCAACCAGCCATCGCGATCGTATTCGTCGAGACCTGGCGGTGGAACAAGCGTGTATCGCGCTGCGATGTCGTGAAGCGTCGTCACATCGCCGCCGAGAACACGCTGCCCGGCATGCCGCTCAAAAGCGTCGTCGTAACTCAACCGCTCGAAGCCCGCCGGCTGGGCGACCCGCCGCGCGAGATCGCGATGCCGCGTGAGGGCCTCCTCGAATTGAGGCCCGTTCGCGTGCGAATCAACGCGGCTGTACTCCAGCAACTCACCCGCCACGACAAACACGCGCCGCACGAGTGCCTCCGTCCGCTGCATCTGTGCGTGATGGTCGTCCCCCGCGCGATACCATTCGAGCATCGTGAACTCGGGGTTGTGCCGCTGTCCGACCTCGCCATTGCGAAAGACTTTGCCGAGTTGGTAGATCGCCGTCGCTCCCGCCGCCAACAGCCGCTTCATCGCGAACTCGGGTGACGTTTGCAGGTAACGAGCCGAGCCTTCGTGCGACCAGTCACTCGCCAACGGCAGCCACCCGGCGACGAACGGCTCCAACCACGCATCGACCACGATGTCGGATGAGAGGAGCGGCGTCTCGACCTCAAAGTAACCGGCCTCATCGAAGAACTGCCGCATCACCCCCAACAACCGCGCGCGATGCCGCAGCGTGGTCAGGTTCGCGGTGGGGAGATAGTCCGCAGCTTGCTCGGAACTGCCGTCATTAGTCATCGGGCGATTCACTTGGAGAGAACGTTCATTCGTGGGCCGCGTTGTACTGGCCAGCGAACGAGGCCGACAACCGATCGGCCAATTTGATGCTCAACGATTTGGGGCCATTACTGTAGTCCGGTCGCTCCGCCGACCGAAACTCTCGCCGACGGAGCGGCGGGACTACAGTAGCCGATGGCAGCGGGAGGCGTGGGCCGGTATCTTCGCTCGCGAGTTCGGGGACCGCTCACCCTCATCAAAAACCGGAACAGCATCATGCGCAAGCTCGCTCTCATTTCGATTGGTCTGTTACTCGCATCGGCATCCGCGTTTGGGGCGGAGGCCGATTTGATCGTCGCCGATTTTGAAGGGGACTCGTATGGCGAGTGGGTTGCGACGGGCGAAGCCTTCGGACCGGGACCGGCCAAGGGGACGTTGCCGGGTCAGATGAACGTCGAAGGTTTTGAAGGCCAGCGACTGGTGAACTCGTTTTTCAAGGGAGACACGTCCACCGGCACGCTGACTTCGCCCGAGTTCACGCTCCAGCGAAAGTTTGTCTGCTTCCTGATCGGCGGCGGGCAGCACGAGGGAAAGACGTGCATCAACCTGCTGGTGAATGGCAAGATCGTGCGAACGGTCACGGGGTCGAACGACAAGCCGGGTGGCAGCGAACGACTCGACTGGCACTCGTGGGACGTGAGCGATCTCGCGGGGAAGAAAGTGCGGCTGCAAATCGTCGATGCGGCAACCGGCGGCTGGGGCCACGTCAACGTCGATCACATCCTGCAAAGCGACAAGCGACGCGGCAGTCAGCTCGCACGACGTGAGTTGGTGGTCTCGACGAACTACCTCCATCTCCCCGTCAAGACCGGCGCGGCCAAGCGTCGCATGAAGTTCGTGGTCGAGGGACGAACCGTGCGCGAGTTCGAGATCGAACTTGCGGAGAAGGAGGCCGATTTCCAAGCCGTCGCTGACGTTCGCCCGTTCAAAGGAAAGACGCTCACAATCGAAACGCTGCTGCCGTCGGACTCCGTCGCTCTCAACGCGATCACACCGTCCGATGAGCAACCCGAATCGTCCGACGCGGAGCAAAAAAAACCGGGGCTGCACTTCACGTCGCGGCGCGGGTGGCTCAACGATCCGAACGGACTCGTCCAGCATGCGGGTGAGTGGCACTTGTTCTACCAGCACAATCCCTATGGCTGGAGTTGGGGCAACATGCACTGGGGCCACGCGGTCAGCAAGGACTTGCTGCACTGGACCGA
>JAYUFF010000190.1:0-2531 GCA_043738825.1 Schlesneria sp. | reverse complement strand
CCGTCGAATACGATCCGAACATGTACCGCCTCGCTTACGATGCGACCGCCAATCTGCCCGACGTGATCCTGTTGAACTGCGACGCGCTGAAGAACAAGAACCAACTCAACCCACTCGTCACCGATGCCGTGGCCGCACAGTTGGCCGCCGCGCCGGGACGACGTTTTCTAAAACTGGTCGCCAACCTGCCGTATCACGTCGCCACACCCGTCATCGCCAACCTGTTGGCCGCCGACTTTCCGTGGACTCGCATGGTGGTGACGATCCAGTACGAGATGGCTCAGCGGCTGAACGCCAAGCCAAGCACTTCCGACTACAGCGCGCTGTCGGTGTTCGTGCAAGCCCAGTGCAAGGTGACGCTCGTTCACAAACTGGGGCCGACCGTGTTCTGGCCGCGTCCGAAGGTCGATTCGGCGATCGTGCGGATCGAACCCGATCTGGAAGCCCGCTCGCGGATTCACAACCGGGCCGCCCTGCAAACCTTTCTGCGGGATGTCTTCACGCAGCGCAGGAAGGTGCTGGGCGGAGTGCTGGCTCAGATGTACAAAGGACGACTCACCAAGTCTGCAATCGGGGAACTGCTAGCCGAGTTGAAGATCCCTCACGACGCACGGGCCGAGGCATTGGAAGTCGCTCAGCTTGTCGAGTTGTCGAATCGGTTGCAGCAGTTCGTCTCGGGCGAGACACTGGCGGTTGAACAAGAAGTATGTGGCAAGACGGGTGATAAAGGCGAAGACCCCTCACCCTAGCCCTCTCCCCGCAAGGCCGGGGCGAGGGGACAGGAGCGGAATCGGAGACACGAAGAGAGGACAGGACCATGGAAGATCGCATCGTTTATCGCGGCGTCACTTTTGACGACGTGTTGTTGGAACCGGCCTACAGTGAACTCGTACCGGGTGACACGGACGTTTCGACGCAGTTCACCCGCAACATCCGGCTGAATGTGCCGATCCTCTCCAGCCCGATGGACACCGTCACGGAAAGTGAGATGGCGGTGGCGATGGCTCAGGAGGGGGGAATCGGCATTATTCACAAGAACATGCCCGCCGAATTTCAGGCGATGCAGGTCGAGCGCGTGAAGCGGGCCGAGCACGGCGTGATCGTCGATCCCGTCACGCTCCCGCCCGAAGCGACGGCGGCCGAAGCGTGGAAGATCATGGAGGAACGGAACATCGGTGGCGTCCCCGTGACCAAGGACGGCAAGCTGATTGGCATCCTGACGCGCCGCGACCTGCGGTTCATGCAGTCCAAGGACGCGCTGATCTCCGTCTCCGAGGTCATGACAAAGGACAACCTCGTCACGGCCAAGGAGGACACGACGCTCGCACAGGCGCAGCGCCTATTACTGGAAAATAAAGTCGAGAAGCTGCTCCTGGTGGACGAACATTTCCAATTGAAGGGGTTGATCACGATCAAGGACATCGACAAGAACCTGCGATATCCGCGAGCGGCAAAAGATGCGCGTGGACGACTGCGGGTGGGAGCGGCCATCGGTGTCGGCGATTATGAGCGGGCCGAGCAACTTATCAGCAAGGGTGTCGATGTCCTGTGTGTCGATAGTGCGCATGGTCACTCAAAAAACGTGATCGACACGGTGAAGGAACTGAAGCGACGGTGGACGATTGATGTCGTCGCGGGCAACGTGGCCACCACGGAAGGAGCACGAGACCTGATCCGCGCGGGAGCGGATGCGGTGAAAGTCGGGATCGGACCGGGATCGATCTGCACCACGCGGATCATCGCGGGGATTGGCGTGCCGCAACTGACGGCCATTGCCAACGCTGTCCGAGCCACGGCCGACACCGATGTCCCCATCATCGCGGACGGAGGAATTCGATATAGCGGCGACATCACGAAGGCACTCGCCGCGGGTGCTCATACCGTGATGCTTGGTGGACTGCTGGCCGGGCTGGACGAAAGTCCCGGCGAAGTGGTCCTGTATCAGGGACGACGATTCAAGCGTTACAGGGGCATGGGTTCGCTGGGCGCGATGGTCAAGGGAAGCAGCGAACGATACCGGCAGGGGACGAGCGACGATGGTCGCCCACCATCGACCTCGAAACTGGTGCCGGAAGGAGTGGAAGGCCGCGTCGCTTACAAAGGCTCGCTGCCGGTGTTGTTGTATCAGTTGATCGGGGGCCTGCGGGCCGGCATGGGATATTGTGGCGTTCGCACGATCGCCGAACTGCGCACGGAAGCGCGGTTCATCCAAGTGTCGCCAGCCACGGTGAGGGAAAGCCATCCGCATGACATCACGATTGTCGAAGAATCGCCCAACTACTCGGGCGAACACGCGCACATGGAACCGATTTGAGACCGCCCTGCTCGGCGCGTGCCTAGCGGCTGCGTCATCGGCAACCGTGTACGCCGAGCAGCCATCGAACGCGGGCCGCGCGTCGGTGGTGGATGATTCGAGTCCTCGCACGGCGGTCGATCGCTGGCGTCGGCTGAAGACGCTCTATCCTCTCCAAGAGCCGCCTGCCGCGACCGCGACTCGCGCCGCCGATGTGCCACGCGCCGCGAAGATCGAA
>JAYUFF010000189.1:0-17753 GCA_043738825.1 Schlesneria sp. | reverse complement strand
TGCAGCGCGAGGTCGTCGCCGCCGGACGGCAGTACCTGTTTCTGGGCGAGGAACTCGGGGGCCGTCCGCCCGAGACCGACTGCTACGACGACGAGGGGCATGTGCTGTACTCGACGCTCGCCCGCATCCCGCGCTTTCTCGGCGGGATCGAGCGGGTTGAGAAGGGGATCCAGAAATACCGCGTCGCGCTGATGTGCAGCGAGGAAGACCCGACCGTCTGCCACCGTTTTTTGCTCGTCGCGCGATTCCTCGTCGAACGTGGCACGGTCCCGCTGCACATCCGGGGCGACGGACGACTCGATACTCACGCGAGCCTCACCGACGACGGCGGGGCCTCGCAACTGCTGCTGTTTCCCGACGCGAAAGAGGAATTGCCGTGGAGGTCTTTACGATCAGTCTCGTGATCGACACGTCTCACGCGGAAGGTGTCGCTTCGTTTTTGCTGGTGTGGCAAGGTTGGTGTTCGACGGTCACAACCCACACAGCTTGCGGTGTTGTCGCAATGCGTTCCGGTTTGGCCAGTGCTCTTCCTGTGCAGGCAGCCGGAGACACTTTCCAGCCAGCTTTCCGTAGTCACTCTTCGACAGCGTCTCGTTGAGCAGAATTGTCATCGAATCGGGGTCGATGGCGAGCAAACCAAGATCGAAGAGCGAGTGCAGATCAGTTCTCAGCAATAAGCCATTTGAGAAATGGTTTGTCTTCGGTCCGCTGTACGGGACGACGTGTGCAGCGTCTAAGATCGCTTCGACATCACAACCCGAGATCATGCAACGCCCGTTGTGCAGGCTCAGCAGCGATTGGCGGAACGTAGACCGCCCCTGTCTCCGCACAACAGAGGCGATCACCCACCTGCGTGCGTCCTCAAGCGTCTCAGGATCGAATTCGCCTTCCTCTTGCAGTCGTTGAGATTCTTCCGAAATCACCTTGTGATCTCGGAGGAGTGTTCTTGGTGGTGAACAGTGATAACAAAACGTGAGGCTGACTGATTGGTTGCTGAAGGCCAGTTGCAAGAGTTCGTCCGCATTGTCCGAGCAGAGTTTTCTTGTCACGGTGAGACTGTGGCCAGTTTCGAGTCCCCAATCAGTCCCACCGGGGTGTCCGCAAGCAACACGATGGAGCAACCACTTGGTCTTTGTCTTGCAATTGATGAAGAAACCGTTGGGGTTCGTGGCTCGCCAAGTTTGGAAATCGTCGTGAGCGCTCGTGTTCGCCGTGTCATGAAACTCGATGATCTCAGATTGAATCGCCCGATTCCGTTCGGCCTTGAGATGGCCTGCAATAAGCTCGTCGAAATTTTGAGCGGTGACTTCTGTCAAACGGCGAACACTTCGAAACGTTTGTGGATCGGGCTCCTTCCCTCGAAACTTGGGCGGAACATCACCTTCAAACCGAATCTCTCGCACTACCTTTTGGGGGACAATGAGATCGAAACACATCGGGCTTGAACGCGAGTTGTCGGAGTCAATCAATTCTGTGACGAGTGTCGAATCAAAGTGAGGGTCACTCGCAGTAACAAAACGCCCGAGCAGATGCAGCCGTTTGTTGAAAAAGCAGATGATGTAGAGTTGATCGCCGCGATGGACGTCACGATTACTGAATTGAGTGGAGTATGCCCGTTCAAATCGCCCGTAGGCAGCAGATTTCTGGCTCTCGTATTCTGTACGGGTCCACAAATACGTGAATGTTTTCACCATCATTGCCCTCCGGTGTTGATGTCGAAGTTGTATGTCGTCTAAAGGCTGGAAACACGGTAACCAGTCCCGTGACTTACTTCACTCCCTCAATCTTGTCGGCCCGGATGGTGAAGTCACGTAGGGCCGGTTCGATCGGCTTTTTCTCGTTGGCATCCCATCCATTGGCCGGTGGAACCGGCCCTACATGGCTGTAGTCTCGCCGCTCCGTCGGCGAGATATCCGGTCGGCGGAGCGACCGGGCTACAGTAGGTCTCCAACCTTGCCCGAGCCTGCCAGCCGTGGCGTTGTGACTGAACGAATATCGACTGCGACGGTCGCTGAGTTTTTCGCAACTGATGAACTGAGAGAGCTTCACGATGACGGATCGCGCGCCGACTCGTAGAATCAACTTGTGAGCGAAGGCGATTGCCCACCCACCGAGTTCAGAACTCTGAAACAGGAGTCAGCAGCATGGCCACCCAACCGACGACCCGTCCGGTGAACAACACGTCCACACAGAAGAAGGGGCTTACCCTCATCGAACTGATTGTGGTGATCGTGATTCTCGGGGTGCTGGTGGCGTTCTTCCTTCCGGTTGTGCGTACCGCTCCGGGAGCGGCCCGCCGCACTCAATGCAAGAACCACCTCAAGCAGATTGGCTTGGCACTGCATAACTATCACGACACCTTCAACGCATTCCCGCCCGCGTTCACGGTCGATGCGAGCGGCAAGCCGTTGCACAGTTGGCGGACGCTGATTCTGCCATTCATCGACCAGAGTGAACTTTACAAGAAGATTGACCTGTCCAAACCGTGGGACGACCCGGCGAACGAGGCCGCCTTCAAGACCAGCATCCAGGCCTATCGTTGTCCCAGCACCAATGGCCCGCCGAGCCACACGACGTACATGGCCGTGGTGACACCAAACAGTTGCCTTCGTCCCGCAGAACCTCGGTTGATGTCCGAGATCACCGACGATCATGGCAAGACAATCATGGTGATCGAAGTCGATACCGATCAGGCGGTTCACTGGATGTCACCCAAGGATGCCAGCGAGTCGCTGGTGTTGGGCATCGGCCCCAAAACCAAGCACGCTCACGCCGGCGGATGTCAGGCGTTGTTTGTGGATGGCAGCATCAGATTTCTGGGCGAAGGATCCCCCGCAGCCGACCGTCTGGCGTTGATCTCGATCGCCGGAAACGAGCAGGTCGATCCCTGATGGTTCGCCAGACTATCCGGCGGATGGCTTCAACGCCGGTGTCGCCCGTTGAGGATTGACTCGCCCGGTGATGAGGCGGCTCAGTTCAAAAGCCCCCAGCGGCACGAGCCAGCTCGCCCAAGACGCCACCGGATCGAACCACATCGATTGAACTCCCACGACCGTCGCCAGTCCGGCGACCAGTCTGAGGACCACGGCTGAGCAGAGCAGCAGAAAACATCGCCACATCCAGCGTCGATGAACTTGGAACCGCCGCTTCACCGCCGCTCGCCAACCGAGTGCGACACACGTTCCCGTCAGAACCGCCAACAACGCAAACCCGATGCCCGCGATGGTGCCCGTCGCCGTGTACCACGACATCCACAAGCCGCTGGGAGTCACCAGCAACAAGACGTTCGCGGCTTGAACCCGCCCCAGCAGCCGATGCCATTTCGGATATCGCATCCGAAACCGCTCACTAATGAGGATCACTCCCAAAAACAGTGAGACGGGACCGGACGCAATGTGCGTATAGAACGCCCATTGGTAAGCGCCGAAGAAGTAACGTTCCCGTCCTCGCAGGAAATCCGAATCAAAATTGGGAGGAAGGTAGTTCACATACCCCAGCATCACCGCCACGGTGACTTTGAGAATCAGCAGCCCCGCCAGCAGGGTCAACACGCGCTGCAATGTCGTTGTGTGAGCGTTTGCCATGATGCACCGATTGTCACAAGAAACCATGTTCAGCCGGGCTGTCTTGTAGTCATGTAGGGCCGGTTCGACCGGCCGTCTTTCGTTGACAACCCTTCCATTGGCCGGTGTGAACGCAGACCCGACCCTTGGTTAGCGACTCTCGGCACACGGGCAGTTTGCAAATCTCCCCCACGTCACTTCATCCCTTCCAGCTTGTCCGCCCGGATGGAAATCTCGGTGATGACGACGGACGCGGACGATGCTTTGCTTTCGGAGCGGAGCGTGAACGACATCGACTTCACTTCGGCATCGCTGGCGGGGCGGCTGCCGGTGATGATGAAGTTGTCGCTGCCCGCCTCGGCGGCGAGGCAGTGGATCATCGCCCCGCTGCGAATCATGCGCAGCCGTCCGGCGGTGCGCTTCGTCGGCGCTTGATCGGTCTTCCACGCCTTCTGGCCGTCGGGTTGAAGTTCGCCCACGCCGCCGGTGATGATCTCCTTGCCATCGTCCGCGCGCCGATGTCCGACTTGGGCCGTGTGCGTGTTCTGCGGTGAGTCGTTCGCCCCACCGATCGGAATGTGAAGCTCGACGCGCGGAGCCTGCCAATCGGACTTGTCGCTCTTCGATTCAAAATCGCGATAACTGAGTGTCGCTTCAAAGTCTCCCTTCAGCGACCCGCTCCAGTTGAAGCCGACGGGACTGGTCTTCTGCCGCGGGTCTTCGGGGCGAGTGATTTTGACGCCCCCTTCGACTGGCTCAAACTTGTTCGGCAGTTCGCCCGTCCACTTCTGGAGCCACGCGGGTGGAGGCCCGTCGCCCTTCCAGTGGAGGTCGGACACCTTGTCGCCGCCGATCGATGGCTGGGTTCCCTTGAACTGACCGCGCACCGTGAGCCGCGTGAAGACGCACGAGAACGACGACGCCACGAGGTCTTCCGTGCGGGCCGTAAACGACACCGAGTGGACGTACGACCGGTCGATGCGGCGCGACGAGATCAGTTGCCAGTCTTCCGTCCCTTCCGGTGCGAGCAGGTAGTACATGGTGGTCCCTTTGCGGGTGATGCGCAGCCGTCCGGAAGGAGCCTCGCCCACCGCCGGACTTCCCGACCACTCCACCTTGTCCCCCTGGCGGTCGGAACATCCGTGCAGCAGGTCGAGCCGTCCGTCGCGGTGGCGGCGGGCGCACAGATGCGGCACCGCGATCTGCTGCGGCGACCCGAATTCGCCCCCGATGGAAATGGTGAGATCGATGCGTGGCACCTGCCAGTCAGTGACGGCGGTCTGAGAATCGAAGGCCCGGTATTCCAGCGTCGCCTCGAAATCGCCATTCAATTTCTCATCGAAGAAGAAGCCGAGCAGTTCCTGCGGTTTCTCGACACCCTGTGGTCGGATGAGCCGCAGGCCCTCGGGGGTCCGTTCGGTTTTGTTGAGTCCACCCCAACCGAGCGGCTTCACCGACACCGGCTGGGGCTGGCGGCAGTCCCAATCGACGAACGTCTTCAGTTCGCCCTCGGCAAAGTTGGCGAGCGTGAATGGACCGGGAGCGAATTCCTGTTCCTTGACCGACGGCAGCGTCTTCGGCCAGTGGCCGCGATAGATCACGTTCTTCACGCGCACGTCGCTGTCACCCGCGTAGTGGAACAGGCCGAACGTGCGGAGGTTGCTCGGTTCGATCGGCCGTTCGTAGACCGACTCGCCGTTCAGCGTCAGGGCCAGCGTGTCACCGGTTAGTTTGAGGTTGAGCTTGTTCCAATCGTTCGTCTTGAGCGGCAGCTTGGCCGGACCTCGACGATGTTCTTTCTCGACGAAGACGTTGTCCGGCGCGAGGCCCGTTCGCTCGAACTGGGCATCCGTCAGCCAGTGGACTTTCACGCCATCGGGTTCGAGCAGCAGGGCCATTCGACCGAGCGCCGGATGGACGTGGGTCTGCCCCGCAACGTGGAAGAAGTCGTAGGTGATCTCACCCTCTTCCAGCATGGGCCGATGGTATTGGAGCAGGCTCTCTCGCGCGCGGCCTTCCAATCCGGCGACTTTTTGACCGACGATCTCTTCGCCGTTCTTCCGCCACATGGCGTTTTCGACCAGCATCGAGTCGCCGTAGACATCGCCGAACCAGCCTTGCAGGTCGTCTCGTTTTGAGAGCAGCAGTTCGGCGGGGATCTCGGGCTGGCCGAGGATGCGGAGCGAACGGACTTCGCCCGCATACTGCCCGAAGGTATGCACGGCCAGCCACGGATCGCAGTGGTCGCCCAGCGTTGTCTCGTGAATGGGGCGACCGTAGATGCTGTAGACCGCCTTCTCGGGAGTCACCTCCAGCGTGACGCGGTACCAATCGCCGAGCGGTTCCAACTTCGTCGGGTACTTCGGCCCAACCCAGTTCGTGGTGAGGTTGCCCAGATCGGTGGCTTCGTGCGTGTATTGCGGCGAGGCCCAGACGGTGCCGTACATCAGGCGGGCTTCGCGCCAACCGAACGACGAGAGGTCTGCTTCGACGGTGAACGTCCCCCGCAGTGGCGATTGAAAATAAAGCAGGTCGTTGCCGTGGCCCCCCAAGTGTTGAGCCGTGTTCCCCTCGAACCGCCAGCGCGGGATCAGGCCGCTGGCGCGCGAGGTGGCCCTGACGAGCGTCCCCTGCGCCCACTGGCCCTTGGGTGAGACGGCCGATGCCAGCGGCAAGTCTTCATTCTTGTCGAGCATCAGCTTCGCGACCTGCCGCCCCGAGCGAACGATCACGTCCCACTCGTGGCCGATCCCCTTGCGGTTGATCGAATCGAGAACGACCTCCAACAGTGCGACGGCGGCGGGACGGAGTTCCGGCACGCGCAGCGCCTCATACGCCGCGATCACTTCCGGCCAGCGGTCGTTCAGCGCGAGATCATCCGACAGACCGGGGCTGCGCGCGGGAGTCAGCTCCTGCAACACGGCGGCGGTGGTGTTGAAGTCCTCTGCCGCGAGCGACATCAGCACCAGCATCGCGTACCGCGACCGCTTGAGCTGCGGCGTCGTCTCGGGAACTTGTTCGACAGCCGCCACCAATTCGGGCAGCTTGTCGAGTTCCTTCGCCAACGCCACGAGTTCGATCGCGGGCGCGATCAACTCGCCACCGGACCGCGTGCGCCGCGCGGTCGCGTTTGCCTTCGCCTTCTCCCCGCTTGTCTTTGCATTGGGCTTGTCCCCTCGCCCCGGCTCTGCGGGGAGAGGGTTAGGGTGAGGGGTCTTCTCTTCTGACTTTCCATTCGCGTTCAACGCGGTAACACCGCTCGAAGCACCCCTCACCCCCGGCCCCTCTCCCCGCAGAGCCGGGGCGAGGGGAGCCAGAGCGCCGCGGTCGGCCAAACGTGCGAGGGGAGCCAGAGCAACCGCATCCGCCGGAGTGAACTCGCCATACAACCTCAGCGTCGTGTGATTGTCGTTCGGCAGCACCCAGTCGAGCAGCGCGGCATAGCGTTCGGCGGGAGGCAACGCGCGGGTTTGCAGCAGCACTTGATCGACGCTTGCGGCGGCGTACTTGTCCTCAAAGGTGCGACCGAGACGTTGGCGTTCGTCAGCGGTTGGTTGTCGCGACGAGGCGTTCAGATGCGAAGTGACTTCGGGCGTGAGGGTCTTCGGCCAGTCTCCCGTCAGCACGACGTGGCGGACTCGCGCGGCGGTCGTGTGCTTGTCGTGATAGAGACCGAACTGGCGGTCGTTGTCCGGTTCGAGTGTCCGCTCGTAGACCGGCGTCTCGTTCAATGAGACCGTGACGACATCGCCCTGCAACGCCAGCGTGACGCGATTCCAGTCGCGTTCCTTCAACGGCAGACGGCCCTCGCCACGCCGACCGGCGGCGTCGTCGAGCAGGTTGTCATTGAGCAGGCCACCCGTGGAGAGGCCCTCGTTGGATTCGGTCATCCAGTGCAGCTTCACACCGTCGGGGTCGAGGATCATCGCCAGCCGGTCGAGCGCCGGATGGACGTGCGTCTCGGCGGCACCCGGTTCGTACCAGAACTCGTATCGCAGCGTCTCGCCACTGCGCAGCGGACGGCAGTAGTTCAGACGACTCTGCATGATCGGGGGCTTGGCGAGGCTGGAGGACGTGACGCGGCGACCGTGAATCTCACCATCGACGGCCCACCAGTCGGGATCGGCGACAGGTCGAGTAACGTCCAGTTGTGAGAACTCATCGCCGCTGTTTTCATTGCCGATCTTAAAGTGCGGAGCCTGGTTCTCGGCATAGAAGCCCGCCGACCAACCGAGCAGCGACGAGCCGTTGGTCAGCTTCACTTCGCGAGGAATCTCGGGCGTCCCCGTGATGCGCAGGTCGCGGAACGCCGTCTGCCAGACGCGATCGCATTGCAGCAGCAGCCACGGGCTGGTCGCTGCGCCGGTGGTCTTTTCCTCGTGGATCAGGACGCCGTTGACGAGATGCTGAATCTTGTCGGGCGAGACGCGGATCGTGATGCGATTGAAGTGGTTCTGGTTCTCCAGTGGGTCGGGCTTGCTCAGCACGTCGTTGCGATGGCCGACCGGATAGATGCGCGTGGTGTTCCCCAGATTGAGGGCATCGAACACGAGACCGCCATACCCGGCGTTCCCCTCGCCCCAGCCTCCCAGCCACGCCTCGCACGAGAACTCGAACGTGCCGGTCAGCGGCGCGTTGAAGAAGAGGTGGCTTTGATCGGGTCCGCAGACGTGCTGGATCATGCCGTCGTGAGCCAGCCACCACGCGGGGACCGAGCCGCCGGTGATGTACGACGCGGGAGCAAACGCGCCGCCGGTCCAATGGGCGAGTCCCACGTCATGCGGCGCGGTGTCGATCTGTGCGGCCCGGGCCTCACCGACGACGGTCGCGTTGTAGAGGTGCCTCATCGCCGCCATGTGCAGATGGTCTTGGAACGTGGACCAGCGCGTGAACTGAAACGTGGTGAGAGCCAGTCCCGCTTCCCGAGTTGACTCGCGCGCGGTGGCCGCCTGCGCGAGAATCGCATTCGACAGATCGGGCCGCTGACGCGAGCGGTTGCTGTTGTTGTTCTTGGCCGCTTCCGCGTCGATCTTCTTTTGGACCTCGATGTCGGCCAGCAGATCGGCCGCGATCTTCGCGTCGTCGGCTTGAGCGAGCCGCGTCAGGAGCAGCAGGAACTTCGCGTTCTCGACGTTCTTCTCGGCGTGCGGCTCCAGTTCGCGTTGCAGTTCGTTCAACTTGCCGGTGACGGCGGCGGCCCCTACGAGCAGGTCGGCCGTGCCGAGAAACTGCGTCTGCCGCGCGGCGCGCGGCGTCGCTCCGCGCGCCGCATCGAACGCCGCCGGTGCCTTGTCTCCCGCCACGAGCGACGCGATGAACCTCACCGACAGACGGTCCTTCGTCGGCAGCGACCACGCCTTGAGCAGGTCATACCGTTCGGATGGTTTGAGGGCCGCGAGACCGTTCAGCAGCGCGGCTCCCTCCTTGCCGGGACCGCCGACCTGATAGTCGCGGCTCGTCGTGGCGTCGGCGAACCGGCCGAACATTTCGAGCGACTCGGCCTTGAGTCCCGCGCGGGCCAACTCACCCGCGACCTTCAGCATCGCCAGCTTGCGTTGGTAGGCGGGATAGTCACCGCCGTAGTTGGCGTACATCGGACCTTGCAGCGTGAGGTACGAATCGAGCAGCCTCTTCCCTTCGGCCAGCTTGCCATTCTGAAAATGAAGGCCCGCCAGCCGGAACGTCAGCGACGTGACCGGCTCCTGCTGCCCTCCGCCGCGATTGGTTTGGAGCGACTTGTGCAGCCGATCGACCGCCTGGACGACCAGTTCGATCGCGATCGGCGGAGCGTCGGGCAGCGTGATCGCGGGGAGGGCGACGTGGCAGGCGAGTTCGCTCGTGTTTTGCAGCGAGTCAAGCTTGAGCCGTTCGGACAACAGCCTGAGATGCTCCTGCGTGGCGGCTGTGTCGTGCGTGGCCAACGCCAACTGACCGAGCAGCACGCGCGCGGCCAATTCACCGAGAGGCTGCTTGAGGCGCGACTCGCACAGCGCCTTGAGGTCGTCCGTTTTCCCGGCCTTCGCCGCCGCTCGCACAAGCAGCGCACCGATGCTCTGCGGCTGATTGCCGGGACTGCTGGCGAGCGGCTGCGTGTAGAGAAACGCTTCGAGCGGCCGGGACTCGGGAAAGACCGTGCCGCGCAGCAGGGCATAGATCGCGTCATCGTCCACACCCTTCTGCCTCAACGTCTGTTCGAGCTGCGCCAACAACTGCTGCACCTTGATCGTCGCCTGCGAGTTCGCATTGACCTGCTGGGGCTGGCCAAACGGATTGTTCGGGTTCGCCTCCTGCATCGCCTCCAATGGCGGCCCGCCATGCAGCGCCTTGGTGAGCGCGGTCAGAGCCAGTTCGTTCAGCCCGTTGTCCACCGCCAGCTTCGCAATCTGCGCGGCCTGCTCGAACTGACCGAGTGTGACCCCCGCCGAGCGAGAGGTCGCGACGGGTGCTTGTGTGGCGATCCCAAATTGTCCCACCAGCGCCGGTGCGAGCATCTGCTCCCACCGTAAGAGCGGGCGTAGTTGAAAGTTGTAAAGTGGTGTCTCCTGCGTTGCGGTCGCGCTACTGTAGTCCGGTCGCTCCGCCGACCGGACATCCCGCCGACGGAGCGGCGGGACTACAGCAGGCGCAGCATCGGGTGCCACGGGCGGCCGCTTTGGGCCGCCCGTGGCACGGTAGTCGCAAAGCGCCGACGTTTCTCCTGAGTCGCGAAGCGACGGCAGCAAGTAGCCGTGGGCGTCAGCCCACGGAACGGCGTTCTCACGAACGAATGAGCCGCGAAGCGGCGTCAGATCGGTTGATGTCAGGATGCGACGATCATTGGGTTTGTTCACGTTCTCTGCCGCCGCTTCGCGGCTCGGAGACGTTTGCGCCATCTGATCTGCGGGCTGACGCCCGCAGCTAATTGCTGTCGTCGCTTCGCGACTGAAAGACCGCAGCAGAGGGGACGTAGGGTGGGACAAGCTCGCTTCGAGCGCCGGCCCACCAGCTTCGATTACCCCACCATCGTGAATCGTCCCAACGTCATGGTGGGCCGGCGCGGCGAAGCGCCGCTGGTCCCACCCTACGATGTTGGCCCCTCGGACCTTGTCCATCGTGCCGGGTGCCACTGGCGGCCGGCGCGGATCATTCAGTGAACAAAAGCCAACGGGTGGACCTCCGTCCGGTTCGACCGGCTTCTTTTTCTTCTCACCCGGTTTCGGCAACACCATCTCCAGCATCTCGCCCCACAGGCGTTCGGCTGTCGGTTTGTCTCCCGCTTGCAGGGCGAGTTGGCCCCATTCGCGGAGGATCGCCAGCGCGTAGGCGTTGTCGGTTTGCCGCTTCGCCGCGAGCAAGGCTCGTTGCGCCAGTGTCTCTCCCGCCGCGCGCAGCGGTTCGTGTTTCAGGCAGTCTCGCGCGATGAGCCAGAGCTGCACCTGCTGCATCGCGGCGGCGCGTTGCTTGGCGGTGAACGTCCCCTTGTCCGACGGAGCATCGAGCGGGGTGCGTTCGGTGAGGGCGATCAGTTCCTCGACGCTCGACATCTTCGCCGCTTCGTCCTTCCCGGACAGGACCATCTGTGTCGCGAGAATCGCCGCGCCGAAGTCGTCAGGCCGTTTGGTACGCACTTCGGTCAGAGCGACCTTCGCCTGATCGAGCATCGCCGGTTGAGCGGCCATCCCCGCGATGAGGCTGCCGAGGGCACTCGACATCTTCGTCTTGTCGAGTTCGCGCGAATCGAGCAGCAGGATCAGATCGACCGCCTCGGGATCGACGGCCACGTCCTCGACCTTCGGCTGCGGTTGGCGAGTCCGTCCGGTGTTGACGGGCTTCGGTTTCGCCTTGGGCTTCGGCGAGGGTGTCAGCAGTTCGACAAGTGCTTCCGGCTTGAGATCGGCCAGCGATTTCTTCAGCCCCGCCTGCAACTGCTGCTTGTACTGGCTGCCTCCATACCGCAGGGATTGCTGGAGGTCGTCGGAGTTCGACAGCACCCGTTGATAAATCTTGATCGCATCGGCGGGATAGCCGAGTTCTTGGAACTCCTTCCCAATTCCGACGGCATTCAAGACGCGGCGATAGGCGGAATACTCCGGCCCGTTGCCGTAGTCGTCATCGCGCGGGTTCATCCCGTCGATCAGCACCTGCCGCGCTTCGACCTTGCGCCCCAGCTTCTTGAGCAGAATCATCAGCGGCTTGCCCGCCGTGTACTGGAACTCGTACTGGTCGCGGTTGTTCTTGAGCGACTGCTCGAAGTACTTGATCGCCAGCTCGACACACGCCTCGTGAGCCATCAGTTCCTGACCGATTTCGCGCGCCGCGTAGCCGACGTAGTACTGGTCGTTGCCGGACAACTTGTCGAACGTCGGGAGCATGGTCGTGAACGTGGCTTTGGCCTCCTCGACGCGACCCTTGCGGAGCTCGATCATCGCGGCGAGGGCCTTGCCGCCGATCCACGTCGGCATTTTCTTGATCGCGGAGGCGACATCCTCACCGAGCGAGTCGAGCTTCTTTTGCGCGACGCTCATGTCGAGGATGCGGCTGTACAGCGTCGTGATCTTGCCGTCCTCGGCATACGAATACGTGCTGCCGAAGCCCTGGAAGCGGTTGTTCTTCACGGTCAGCTCGGACGGAATGACCCCTTCGCGCGCGTAGTCGTAGATTTCGGGCAGCTTCCAGAAACTCTCGTCGCGCATGTTGCCGAGCAGTTCGCTGCGGGCCTCGGGCAAATCCTGCCACGCCTTTTTGAAGAGCTTCAGCGAGCGGTCCTTGGTCTTGTCGCGGCTGGCCATATTGCTGATGGCGTTCGTGATGACATGCGTCTGCTGGCGGAAGACCTTCAAGTCAATCGACTCGTACAGCGTGGCGAGGTCTTCCAGCTTGTTGTGGCTCTCATATTTGTTCTGAAGCTCCCAGTAGTTGTTCATCGCCAGACGCGGCTCCTTCTCGAAGACGATCTTGAGGTGTTCGTTCGCCTCGGTCGTCTTGCCCGCGTCGAGCAGCTTCATCGCGAGTTGATAGCGGAACTGCGGGTTGTCGACTTTCGACTCGGACAGCTTCGCGTTCAGTTCCTCGATCTTCTTGTCGTTGCCCGCCGCGACGTGGTATTCGAGCAGCGTTTCCAGCAGCCGCTGCGACTTGGGCGAGTTCTTCAGTTGCGACTCGACCTTCGCGATCATCTCGGGCAGCTTGCCGGAGCGGTTGAGAACTTGCAGGGCTTGGTTGCGAGTGGGATCGGTCCCGTCGTTGTTGCGCTGACGCTGCATCTGCGCGTTGCTGCTCGGCTTGGAGCGGCGGAGCAGTTGATGCGCGATCTGCACCGCGACTTCGTTCTTGCCGGTCGAGGCGTACTGTTCCATCAGGCTGCTTAGGACATCCGTTTTGTTTCCCGCCTGCCGCCCCGCGCGCGAAAGAACCGCCTCGGCCTGCTCGTGCATCCCGAGTTGGTGCATCTGCTTGGCGAGGGCCATCTGCAACGTGGAGTCGAGTCGCAGACCGAACAGCCGGTCGGCGGCCGCTCGGGCGCGGTCGATGTCGCCGCCGTTGACCGCCAGTCGCAGGGCCATGACCTCGCGCTTTTGAAGCTCGGCCTGATCGCCCGGTGTGAGGGCGTCGATCAGGGCGAGTGCTTCCGAAAATTCGCGACGCTTCTCGTGCAGTCGGGCCAGCTCAAACTTGAATTCGGTGTTCTCGGGGACCTTCTGGATGGCGTCGCTGAGCGTGGCGAGGGCCTCGTCCTTCTCATCGTTCCACCAGTGGAGATAGCCGACGCAGAACTGCCACATCTGGCGTTGAGCCGCCGGAGTCTGCGGATCCTTCAACGCGGCGGCGAACGCTTCGGTGAGAACCGGTCCCTGTTCGGTCTCGCGGTAGAGGGCGAACATCTGACGCAGCATCTGGATCGTCGCGTGGTCACAGATGTCGTTCGGCTGCGGGAAGTCGATTTGCTCACCGTTCTGTTGTCCGTTGATGCGCCAGACGTAGTAGTAGCCGGAGCTGCCATACGGGTTCGAGGCGCGGGCCTTCTTTGCGGCGGCTGTCTGTGCGACCGGAGCGGCATTGCGCGCCGTGACGAGGTTGAGATACCGCTGCCACAACGGGAAGACCCCGTCCAGGATGTCGTCCCGTTTGGCCTTCTGATTCGCGCGGACGCGCATCGACATCAATTGGGCCAGAATCTGAGACTGGTACTGCGGCGTCGAAACGTATTGCGTGTAGTTGAAGTTGGCCGATGTCGTCGATGCCGGTTGCGGACCCTGTTTGGCCACGAGTTCCACCAGTCGGTCGAGCAGTTTCAGCGCCGTTTCGTAATCGCCGCGCTGGACGGTTCCCTGCAACACCGCCGCGATCTCGGTCGGCTCCTTCGCCTTGGCCAGTGCGTCGGAGTACATCTGCTCGGCCTCTGCCTTGCGCCCGGATCGCTTCAGTTCGGCCGCGATCAGTTCGAGCGACGTGCCGAAGCCCCAGTTGTGCTGGCCCAGCTCAGTCAGCGATTCGGCTTCCTTCGCGATGGCGATGACATGCTCCAACTCCTCCTTGGCGAGCGGTGCGAGTTTCACGCGGTTCCCGTTGTCATCGGTCTCTTCGTCCGCAACGTCTCCCGCCGCCGCTTCGTTCGGATCAGTCTCAGCGACGACCGTGTCGCCTTCGGCGGGACCGCGCTGCGCGAGTGAGTAGAGGTACGTCTGCTTGATCTCACGATCGGCGTCCGGTCGCAGCGAGAGTTGTTTGAGAACGAGGTACTGTTCCTTGCCGTCGTGCTTGAGCGACGCGAGGTAGTACCAGTCGATCAGGTCGCGCTTCTCCGTCGCCAGCGCGGTCGAGTCCTTCCGCTCCTTGAAGAACTCCTCCAGCTTGCCTGCTTTCTGTGCGAAGGACATCTGCCAAGCGAACGCCGCCAGGCGAGCCTGCCCGTAATCGAACGGCGTCCAAAACGGTTGCTGCTGCTGACTCATGCCTCCGCCGTAGTACTCCTGCCCGTCTAGGTTCACGGCTTGGCGAATCGTGTAGACGTGTTGGACGCGGTACTGCAACGAGTGCTGCTGTTGCTGTGCGTACGGGTTCATCGCGGCTTGACCGCGCGGTGACTTGGCTGCTTTCTTGGCGGCGTTCTTCGCGGCGAGACTCGGTTCGTCATCCTTCAGCTTCAACGCGAGAATCGCCTCGAAACGCTTGGTGGCTTCCTCGGGCTTCGTCTTCGCCAGCGCGGCTCCTTCGCGGTAGAGCAGTTCCCAATTCTTGGGCTGATCGCGCGTGAGTTTGCTGACGAGCGCCAGGGCCTGCTCAAACTGCTTCTGAGTCAGCAGCGAGTCGATCGACTTCAAAACGACCTCGGGGTCTTTCTCGGTCTCCGTCAGTTGCTGCATCAGCGCGGTGGCCTCTTCCTTTTCGCCCGCCTTCATCAGCAGACCGGCCAGCCGCATCGTCCCCTCTTTGCCGGGAGTCACCTTGTTGAGCTGCTGCTGGTAGCGCACGGCCACGTCCAGATCGCCGTCCGATTCGCAGAGCTTCACCAACTGAGTGAGTAGTTGCGTGTCGCGCGTGTCGTCGGTGAGCAGCTTCTCCAGTTCCGTGCGCGCGTTGCCGTCGTCGCCTGCCGACTGATACGCCTGCGCGAGGCAGATCGTCATCTCACGCTGCTGGTTCGGCTCGCGACGCTGCCTTTCGAGCCGTTCGAGCAACCGGTCGAACTGGTTCGTTTGCAGATAGAGTTCCGTCAGCTTCGGCATGACGCCGAGACGGTCTTCCAGATTGCCCGCCTTGTCGAACGCACGCCAATAAAGTTCGATCGACTCGCTGGTGCGGAACTGCTCGCTCAACGCGGACGCGAGCAACAGCAGACCCTTCGGTTCGGTCGGGTTCACGCGGACGGAACGCCGCAGCGCTTGCAGTCCCTCTTCGGCCTCGCCCAACTGGAAGCAGAGTTGGCTGAAGAACTCATACAACTCCGGGTTGCCGGGGGCCGACGCGATCAGATCACGGCCCGCCTGAATCGCCTTCTCGCGGCGACCGAGTTGCATTTCGAGTTGCGCCACCTTCTTGAGGTACTCGGTGCGATAACGCCGGTCCACAGCCGCCAGCTTCGTGTTGACCTCGACCGCGCCGAGGATGTTGTTCTGCGCTTCCAGAATCCGCGCGGACGACATCAGGATCGGAATCGACTGCGGCGCAAGTTCGCTCGCCTTCGTGACGGCCTGCCCCGCCTCTTTCATCTCGCGCTGAGCCTCATAAGCGCGAGCCAACCAGAACCACTTCTCGGCCGTAGGATGGGCACTCTTGCCCGTCCGGTCTTCGTCTTTCTCTTTCGGTGCGGCCTTGTCGCCCGGCACGACGGGCAGGAGTGCCCGTCCTACAAGGTCCAACTCCTTCCGCACCTCTTCAATTCGATCCTTCAACTTGCCGATCGCGATCAACTCCTTGAGTTCTCGCCCGAGCCACGCCTCGCGCTCCTCATCGTTCGCGGCGAGCTTCTTCACCACGTTGAGCTGCTTGAGCGCGTCTTCATGCTTCTCCGCCTGCGAGAGCAAATCGACCTGCTTGATCTGGAGGTTGATCTCCTTCGGATCGAGCTTGCAGGCTTCGGCATTGGTCTCGACCGCCTCGGTGAGGTATCCGAAACCGGAGAGGACTTCGGCCAGACGAGCCACATTCGCGGCGTTTTTTGCTTTCCCCTCGGCCATCTGCCGCCAGGTCGCCATCGCCTCGTCTTTCCTCTTGAGCGAGTGGTAATACTCTCCAAGATACTCCTTGTACTGAGCCGCTTCCGGGGCGAGGGCCATCGCCTTTTGATACAGCTCCAGTGCCTCGTCGGTCATCTCGACCGACCGGAACAATTCGGCAACCTGCGACGCGACGAGCGGGTCGCGCGGCTTGGCCGCTGTCAGGCGACGCCACACGGCGGCAGCGTCCTTCTTGCGTGTCGCCTCATCCCGCGCGGTGTCCTTCAGGATGACGCGGCCCCAGTCTCGCAGCGTGTCCGGATTGTTTGGCTCATGCTTGTCGAGTTGCTCGTACTGCGCGATCACCTCGATGAACTTCTGCTCGTACATCAACTGCGCGATCAGCGCGTGACGCAGATCCTTCTTCGTCGGCGCAGACTTGAGTGCCTTTTCCAACCAGCCTTGAGCCTCCGGCCCCCGACCGAGTCCCGCGAGCAACCGCGACAGGCGCGAGATCGCTTCGAGGTCTTCCGGGTTCTTCTTGATCCAGCCTTCGTAGTAGGCAATCAAGCCCGCCTGATCGTCGGTTCGCAGGTAGATGTTCTCGATGCGACGACGGACTTCGCGAAACAACCAGTTGTCCGGGTTGAGTTGCCCGAGCAGCTTCTCGAACTCGCGCTTGGCGTCGTCTCCCTTGCCGAGTCGCACTTTGATTTCGGCCGCTTCCATCTGGAAGAGCGACTGCCGGTACTTGTCCTTCGTCAACTTGGCGAGGTTCTCGAAGCGGGGCAGGGCGGCAGCGAACTCGCCCTCTTCGAGCAGCGTCGTCGCGATCTGTTCCTGCACGCGCGCGTCGTTAGGGAACTGCTTTTCGAGACGGTTCCAAACTTCGAGAGCCTTGTCAGACTTTTGTGCTCGCTGGTAGACGCGACCCAACGCCTGGAAGACATCGAGCTGATCGGCCTGAGCCGGCTTCCGTTGCGTTGCCCGCTCCAATGCCTCCGCCGCCTTGTCCGGTTGCCCGATCAAGACCTGCGACAGACCGAGGTAGTAAGACGCGAGATAGCTGGCCGGGTCGAGTGACTCGGCCTCACCAAACGCCTTCACGGCCATCGCGTCCTGCCCGCGCAGTGACTCCATCAGACCGACGACCATCCAAGCACCGGCCGCTTCGGTCCCCTTGGCCTTCGCAGCCTTCGCGCGATACGTCTGGATGACGCCTTCGAGCGAACCTCGCTCGACGTGATAGCCGTAGATCTTGTCGAGCGCCGTCCCGCGCCGAGGGTTCTTGTCGAGCACCGTTACAAACCGCTCGATGATCGCCTGCTCTTTGGCCTCCTCAGGATCGACCTCCTGAGAATGGAGCGGGAACGAAACCGCCAAGCCCAACGTCACACAGGCCACAGCCAAACCACGCCACCAGAGAGAAGTGAATGAACTCATGCGAGATGCCTCCGAAGGGAAGTCCGTTGTGGATTTGTTGATTCAACAATTCTCAAACCAGCCCGACGCGCGAGCGAGGGCTTCGCATCCATCTCGCGCGAAGCCCTCGCTC
>JAYUFF010000188.1:0-2535 GCA_043738825.1 Schlesneria sp. | reverse complement strand
GGTGGGAAGTACTTGGAGACTCCGCCCTCGGTGCCGGGGCACAGCAAATTACGGAGGCGGATGTTGGCGAAGGTGCCGCGCGTCATGACTCGGTCGTTACCGCGACGGGCTCCGTAGCTGTTGAAGTCGATCGGCTTGACGCCGTTGGCTTGCAGGAAGACGCCAGCGGGAGAGCTGGCCTTAATCGAACCGGCTGGGCTGATGTGGTCGGTCGTGACCGAATCGCCCACCGATAGCAGGCACTTCGCGTCGCTGATTCCTTGAATCGGCTTGGGCGTAACGGGCATGTCGATGAAAAATGGAGGCTCCTGCACGTAGGTGCTTTTCTCGTCCCACTTGTACAGCGGGCCGGTCGCTCCGGTGATCTTCTGCCATTCGACGGGGCCGAGCGCCGCGTGGCCGTACTCGGTGGTGAACATCTCGGGCGTGATCGACTTGGCAACGGTTTCTTCGATCTCCTGCGATGACGGCCAGATGTCTTTGAGGTAGACATCCTTGCCATCTTTCCCCTTGCCGAGTGAATCGTGAGTCAGGTCGATGTCGGTCGTCCCGGCGAGTGCATAAGCCACGACGAGCGGCGGGCTGGCGAGGTAGTTGGCCTTCACCTGCGGATTGATCCGGCCCTCGAAGTTGCGATTGCCCGAGAGAACCGCCGACACGACGAGGTCTCCCTCGGTGACCGCGTGCGACACAGCATCGGGCAGCGGCCCGCTGTTGCCGATGCAGGTCGTGCAGCCGTAGCCGACCGTGTTGAAACCGAGTTGGTTCAGCGACTGATCGAGTCCCGACTTGGCGAGGTATTCGGTCACGACGCGACTACCCGGCGCGAGGCTCGTCTTGACCCACGGCTTACTCGTGAGTCCCTTCGCCACGGCATTACGAGCGAGCAGACCAGCGCCCAGCATCACCGACGGGTTGCTGGTGTTGGTGCAACTCGTGATGGCCGCGATCACGACGGCACCGTGCTTCAGCTTGAACGGATGCTCCACGTCGGTGACGTCGACGCCCTCCAGTAGGGCGTCGCTCGTTTGGTTCATGACGTTGTTTGGAGGAGGCGGCGCACCTTCGTTCGTCATGATCTCCCGCCTCGAACTCGCTGCGGGACGCAGCTTGTCGAAGGTCGTGACGAGATCGTGCTGCCACTGCGACTGCATGTCCTTGAGCAGTACTCGGTCTTGCGGACGCTTGGGTCCGGCGAGCGACGGCTCGACGGTTGAGAGGTCCAGTTCCAGTCTGCTGGTGAATCGCGGCTCGGGGGAACTCGCAGTGCGGAACAGGCCCTGCGCCTTGTAGTACGTCTCGACCAACTCGACCTCTTGCTTGGTCCGTCCGGTGCGAGTCATGAATCGCAGCGTCTCATCATCGACGGGGAAGAAGCCCATCGTGGCCCCGTACTCGGGAGCCATGTTGGCGAGCGTCGCGCGATCGGGGAGCGACATCGAATCGAGGCCGGGGCCGTAGAACTCGACGAACTTGCTCACGACACCGTGCTTCCGCAGGGCCTGTGTGACGGTCAGGACGAGGTCCGTCGCGGTCGCTCCTTCGGGGAGCTTGCCGCTCACTTTGAAACCGACCACCTCGGGCATGAGCATGTAGATCGGCTGGCCGAGCATCACCGCCTCTGCCTCGATCCCGCCGACGCCCCAGCCGACGACGCCCAGGCCGTTGATCATCGTCGTGTGGCTGTCTGTTCCAACGAGACTGTCCGGATACGCGACGCCGTCCTTCGTCAGCACGACCTTCGCGAGGTATTCGAGATTCACCTGATGCACGATCCCGGTGGCGGGCGGTACGACGCGGAAGTTGCTCAGGCCCTGTTGTGCCCAGCGGAGCAATTGATAGCGCTCAAGGTTCCGCTCGAACTCCAGATCGACGTTCTGCTGCAACGCCTCGCCCGTCCCGAAGTAATCGACTTGGACCGAGTGATCGACGACGAGATCGCACTGCACGAGCGGGTTGATCTTCTTCGGATCGCCTCCCATGCGGATCATCGCGTCACGCAGAGCGGCCATGTCCACAACAGCGGGGACACCGGTGAAGTCCTGCAACACGACGCGGCCGACCATGAACGGAACTTCAACCTGCTGCGGCTTGACGGCGTCCCAGTTCGCGACCTGCGCGACATGCTCTTCGTTGACGAGAAACCCATCGACGTTGCGGAGACACGCTTCGAGCAGGACTCGCATCGAGAAGGGGAGGGTGTCGATCTGGCCGAAGCCTTTCGCCGCCAGCTTCGGTAGCGAGAAGTATTTCAGCTCACCGCCACTCGTCTTGAGAACAGACTCCGCACCGAAAGGATTTGTCGCCGACATAACACGATTCTCCGCTCGAAAATGCCACGAAAAGCGCTCACAGGAGCGGGATCGTAACAGTCACGAAACGGCGAGAGAAGCGAGGCGAAATCTGATTGGCGGTTGAGGTCGAGAGGGGGGAGGTTTGACCGGCTTTGCCTAACAAATCGTAGGGTGGGCATTGCCCACCACAATGCGTTGTGAGTTGGTGGGCAATGCCCACCCTACATTTTGTGAGCCGCCG
>JAYUFF010000187.1:0-2535 GCA_043738825.1 Schlesneria sp. | reverse complement strand
TCGATCTCATCTTCGAGCGTGTCGATGAGATGTTCGTGAATGGGCGGTTTGAAGAATGTGATCGCGTCCTCCAGTCTGTACCGGTGTCGGAATACACGGCGGACACTTTGATCGGACTGCTCACCGCCACGCTACCGGCCAAGTCGCGGCTGAAATCCCGGCCGGACTTCTTCGCCAAAGTGGAGAGCGTTCTCAAAGGCAGAGGCGAAATGGAACCGGGGTTGCTCACTGGACTTGAAAGCTGATGGAGTTGCCGTGGACCGAGTTTTCTCCGCTGTGCAGCGTCCGTATTCTGACATCCCACACGTCGCAGTCGCCATCGGCAAGACTCCGACTCCGGGGCAGTACCACGTTGGCATCCTGCACCGCGAATCAAACTCATCCAACGTGCTGCTGCTCGACTTGGCTTGGCACTGCCTTCTGCGAAATGTCTCTGCGGGGCCAGACTATTTCTGGGTTGATTTGCCGATCCCCGCACGTCGAGCACAGAACATCGCCGCACGTTGCCGACAAATCTGGAAGCGCAACGGCTCCTCAACCATTCCCTATGGATTCAGCCATCCCGGAGATTGCTTTGACAATGCCACCGGACAGTATCTGTTCGGTGCAACCCGAGTCGGTTTAACCTGTGCGAGTTTCGTGTTGGCCGTCTTTCACTTCGCGGGAGTACCGTTGATACGGTACGAAACCTGGCCGACGGAACGAGCAGGTGACCGCGAATGGCAGGAACATCTTCTCAGCCTCTTGCAGGGATCTGCCACCTCCGATCATATTTCGGCGATCCGTTCGGAAATCGGAGCGGTTCGCTACCGCCCTTTGGATGTCGCTGGATCAGCAACGCAGACACCTCCCGTTGAGTTCGAGGTGGCCAGCCAATTCGCTGAGCAAGTCTTGCTAATGATCGAGCGCACAACTTGAACATTGGAAGGCTCGGACGGAGTGTCCTCGACCACACATCATTGCCACATGCATGTGCCACGGTCACGGAGTTCTCGACGTGGCCGTGAATACGGGAAACCGCTTCTGCCTCGTCGCACGGCCACATCGAAGACTTCGTACTGTGGCACTCGCTTCCCGGGTTGAACAAGGCAATGGCTCTGATCGATGAGTTCGCGTGGCTCGCATCGCCGTTGGAGCACGGCAATAATCCGTTCACTGGGACGCACCAATCTCTCGTCGTTCGGCCTTCGGGTGGACGGAACACCGGCTGGGGCTGGAACGACGGACTTTCACTTCAACGATGAACCCTTCTTTTCAAGGAACCTGATCATGCGACGAACGTTGGCTCCGCGCGGACTGTGGCTGGTGCTGGGGGCGATCACTTGGTGTGCCGCTTCGACCGTGATGGCCGCTGGCCCGGCGGATGCCGTGCCGGATTCGGCCAGTGTCGTGGTGCGATGGAAGGCTCCCAAGGCGACGCTGGCGAAGCTCGCCCAGTATGCGGAGGCCGTGCAGCCGGGATTTGGGGAGGTCGTCAAAGGAGGCTTGCCCGCACTGGGGCAGGCGACCGGGAATCCGGAACTCACCGGAGTGGATGTCGAGAAAGATTGGTGGGCAATCATGTTTGCCGCGTCGGGAGAGAGGCCGGCCGTCGTCTTCGTGATCCCGGTCACAGATGCCAAGGCGGTCGAGGATGCGTTGCCCGACCACTTTGAATTTCATACGACGGACAAGCTGGCAATCTTCTCGGACAACGAAGAGGCACTCGGCAAAGTCCGCGAGCGGTTGAGCGGCAAGGGGACGGCACTCTGGTCGAAGATCGACGCGGCCTCGAAGAAGTTGTTCGACGCTTCCGACGTGTCGGTGCTGGTGCATGTGCGACAACTTGCCGCAGCGTTCGCGAGCGAGTTGCAGCAGGCCGAGCCGCAGCTCAATACGTTTCTCGATCAACTCAAGGCCGCGATGCCCGAGGCGCAACGCTCACAAATCGGGGCGGCCTTCGACATGTACCGCGTACTCGGCAAGGCGGTGTTGCAGGGGGTGGAAGACTCGCACAGCCACACGTTGGGGATCACGATCTCGAAGGACGCGATTCGGTTTGAAGACCGCCTGCAAGTGGAAGCGGACACGCCGACCGCGAAGTTTCTCGGCAGTCAGCCGACCGGCGACCTGTCGCTGCTAAGCCGCCTCCCCGCCAACAAGTCGGCGTACTTCGGAGCGAAAGTGGACATGGCGGGCATGATCGACTGGTCGATGAACATGACCAAGTCCATGCTGATGGCGAACACATCGAACGAGCAGAAGGCCGAGTTTGACGCCGCCATCAAACAGATGCACGGTCTGAAGTATGGCGAGATGGCCGGCTACATCGACCTCGATCCGAAATCGGCCGGCGCGATGCGAGCCGCTTCGGTCTCCGAGGTCACACCAACCGATCGGATGCGCGACATCAGTCGCACGATGCTGAAGGCGATGGGCAAGATTCAGTCCATCGGTTTCACGCAGACCACGACTCTGGAACCGGCCGCCGAAAAGGTCGGTGGCGTGGAGGTGGATCGGATCACCATCAAGCAGGAGACTGATCCGACAGCCGAC
>JAYUFF010000186.1:0-2535 GCA_043738825.1 Schlesneria sp. | reverse complement strand
GTCCCGTCGCTCCGCCGACGGGACGCCCGGTCGAGCCGTTCCAACCACAACCGACAGAGCAGATTTGTCTTCTGAACACTGAACACCTCGCCACGCCTCACGGAACGCAACCATGTCCGACATACCTGCCAACGATCCGCTCGACCCGGCACTCTCCCCGACCGTTCATTACGACGAAGCGGCGATCAAGCGGGCTCGCGAGCTGCTCAACAACATGCCGGAATCGGTCGGGCCGTATCGCATTCTCGAACGGATCGGCGGCGGGGGGATGGGCGAGGTCTATCGGGCCGAGCAACGTTCGCCCATTCGGCGGCAGGTCGCGCTCAAGTTCATCAAGCTCGGCATGGATACCAAGCTGGTCATCGCAAGGTTCGAGGCCGAGCGACAGGCGCTCGCGTTGATGGACCATCCGCACATCGCCAAGGTCTTCGACGCGGGGACCGACGACACGTCGTTCTGGTCATGTGCAGGCGACCCTACTTCGTGATGGAGTACGTCAAGGGGAAGCCGATCACCGACTACGCCGATCAGAACCACCTCACCATTCGCGAGCGGCTGGAGCTGTTCGAGCAGGTCTGTCAGGCGATCCAGCACGCGCATCACAAGGGGGTCATCCATCGCGACCTCAAGCCGGGCAACGTGCTGGTCAGCACTCAGGACGACCGACCGTTCGCGAAGGTGATCGACTTCGGCATCGCCAAGGCGATCGCGCAGCGGCTGACCGACGAGACGCTGTTCACGCAGCACGACCAGTTCCTCGGCACGCCGCAGTACATGTCTCCCGAGCAGGCCGAGGGGAGCGTCGATATCGACACGCGGACCGACGTTTATAGTCTGGGCGTGTTGCTCTATGAGCTGCTCACCGGCAGCATGCCGTTCTCGACGCAAGACCTGCGCGCCGCCGCGTTCGAGCAACTCAAAAAACTGATCATCGAGGTCGATCCCCCCAAACCCAGCACGCGCCTGACCCTGAACCAGCCAACGCTCTCCACGCTCGCCGCCTCCCGCCGCACCGAGCCGAAGCGTCTCGGCACGCTCGTCCAGGGTGAACTCGACTGGATCGTGATGAAGTCCCTCGAAAAAGACCGCAAACGCCGCTACGAAACTCCGACCAGCCTCGCCAACGACATCCAATCATTGCGGCCAAGTCACGCACACCGAGAACACGTTGTTGGCGACTTCGGCAGTGATCGTCCCATGGAGAAGTTCGGCGATGCGGTGGCTGATCGCCAGTCCGAGGCCGCAGTGAATTCCGGTGTCTGACCGAGCCTTGTCGCCGCGCCAGAATCGCTCGAAGACGTGGGGCGCATCGCCGGGATTGAGCGTGCAGCCGCTGTTGCTGATCGTGATCGAGAGTGCTTGCTCAGTCGTCGTGGCGATCACGCGCAGCCAGCCTCCGTCGTTGCTGTACGTCACCGCGTTCTCGAGCACATTGGCGAGAATCAGCCGAGACTTCTCGCGGTCGAGTCGCACGGGATGGGCGGCGTTCAGCGTCCATTCCACGTTCAAATTTCGCGTCTGTGCCTGTTCCGCAAACGGTTGCCAGCACTCCTTGAGGAACGAGGGAAGATCCGTCGGCTCGGTGTGAACGGTCAGATGATTGCTCTCGGCGCGAGCCAGCAGCAGAAGATTGTTGACCATCGCGTGCATGCCCTGCGTCACTCGCAGACACTTGCCGATGACATCGCGATAGACGTCGGGATCGCGCGGCCGCGAGGCACAGACTTCCAGGGTCGTCTCCAGCCCGGCCAGCGGCGTTCTCAATTCGTGCGAGATGTCGGCCGAGAACGCCTTCTCGTGAACCATCTCCTGATCGAGTCGAGCCAGCAATTCATTCAGCCGCTGCACCACCGGCAGAGCTTCTGGCGGACTGTTCTCCAGACAAATCCGCTCGGACAAATCCGCGACGCCGACCTTCGCGATGGAATCCGCCAGTGACTTCAGCGGATGCAGGCCGCGATGAATCACGCCGTCCATCAACGCGGCACTTCCAAGCACGGCCACGACCGTTACCGTCAGCAGCAACCAGCGCAGCGTGCTCAACGTCCGTTCGAGTTCCGCGATCGGCCGGGCGACCGCGATGGTCAGCCCGCGGCGATCGGGCACGGGACGATTTTCAGAGACGCTTGCGTCGAGGCGGTCTTCGCTGTCGCCGTCATCGACGACTTCCAGCCGAGCTTGAAAGGCAAACGTGATGCCTCGCCCCGGCACTCCCGTCGGCAACGTGAGGAAGGCAAACGACGGTGTCAGCGAACCGCTGTGATTGAGGCTCAAGTGGTGGCTCAACAGCGATGGCGAACGTGCGACGGAAACACCGTCGCTGGTCCACATTTCAAAGAAATGAGGCTGCTCGGTGCGTGAGAATTCCGGGATCGCAGCGGCGTCCAATTCGACGCTCACCTGTTCGCCCGACTGTTCCACGTGGGAGGCCAGCGAGCGGGCTTCGACGAGCAACGCGGCATCGAATCCGGCGAGCAACGAGACCTGCATCAGCCAGTACAGCGCGACGGCCGCACAGAGGAAGGTCAAGACCAC
>JAYUFF010000185.1:0-6684 GCA_043738825.1 Schlesneria sp. | reverse complement strand
CTCGCTCTGTCGGTGCTGTTCTTGGCAGGCGTTGGCTGGCAGGCGTGCGATTGGTCGAAGGGCGTTCCTCGGCCGCTGCTGCAATACGATCACAATTTATTGCACTTGCAGGCTGAGGGCTTGGAGTCCGTCGAGGCCCAGAAACGGATCTTTGAATCGTCCAGCAATTCATTGCTGTATGCGATCTCGCTGGCCGATTCGGCGGAGGAAGCCCGGCGGATGAAGGCTCAGTTTGAGAGCCTCCCTTCGGTGCATCATGTCGAAGATCTCGCGTCACGCCTGCCCACGTTTCAGCCTTCGGAAACCAAGCTGTTCGTGCAGGGATTCCATGCACTGCTGGCCCGCTTGCCCGAGGAACCGCCCGCGCCGTCTCCCGCCATGCCCGCGCAGGTCGGTCGGCAACTGGAGGAGCTCCATCGCTACCTGCTCACGCGCACCGATCCGACGGCGAAGCAGGTCGATGCCCGAGTTAATCGGTTTCTCGACATCCTCGATGGCATGGATCTTCAGGCTCAGATGACCATGCTGGGCGAGTTTCAGTATCGCTTGAGTTACTCGCTGCTGGCGCAGTTTCAGGCGCTGGCGGCCGCGTCCGATCCCGAGCCGGTCACGCAGGACGATTTGCCGCAGGAGCTGCTCTCCCGCTATGTCAGTCCGAAGGGAAAGTGGTTGTTGCAGGTCTTTCCCAAGGATCAGATCTGGGACATGGCTCCCCTGGAACGGTTTGTGAAAGACCTGCGAACCGTTGATCCGGAAGTGACGGGGACTCCGCTGCAAAACTTCGAGGCGGCGTTGCAGATCAAGCAGAGCTACGAGGTCTGCGCGGTCTACTCGCTGGTCGTGATTCTGGTCGTGCTGCTGATCGACTTCCTGCGGAAGGAGTTTTTGTTCCGGACCTTCCTGCCGCCGTTGTTGATGGTCGCGGTGGCGATCGTGTCGTGCCTGGCTCGCCAGATCGAAGTCCCGGTGCTGCCGCTGCTGCTTGTGTCACTCGCGATGACGTTCATCCTCGCCCTCTATTGGGATCGGTCGGGGGTGTGGGACACGCTGCTGGCCATCATTCCGCCGTCGGTCGGGATGCTGCTGATGTTCGGGCTGTTGACGATTTTTGAGATCCCGCTGAACCCGGCAAACCTGATCATCCTGCCGCTGATCATCGGCATCGGCGTCGATAACGGAGTCCACGTCCTGCACGACTATCACTCCAAACCGAACGAGGTCTACAGCGCGTCACCCAGCATGGTGAACGCCATCACGCTGACTCAAAGCACGAGTATGGTCGGCTTCGGCAGCATGATGATTTCGGCGCATCGCGGACTGCACAGTTTGGGGATCGTGCTGACCATCGGCGTGGCGAGTTGCGTGCTGATGTCGCTGGTGACGTTGCCCGCCTATCTGGCCTGGATCAGCCGTCATCGCGGTTCATCGGCGAGTCCACGGCAGAACGATGTCCCGGAGGAATCGCCCCTCGAAGAGGAAGAAGCCCCCGACATCCTGCGCATGCCGGGGATCAGTCAGGTCGCCTGATGAGTCTCCCGGTGGGGCCATTGGAGCCTGACGCGCAAGCGAAGGGATGACGCCGCAGATCCTTCGCTTGCGCGTCAGGCTTCAATACGACCATGAATGGTCCGGGTTACGCAACGGATGTCCGTTTTCTGGCTTCACTCTGAACGACGAAGAACGCCACCAGATCGTAAAGTGCGTGACACAGGATTGCCGGGACGAGATTGGCTTCGCCGGTGATCGTGAACACGATGCCGAGGTAGATTCCGAGCAGGCCCGCCAGGACTGCATACGTCGGTGTGATGGCGTGAGCCAATCCGAAGATCACGTTGCTGCCGAGCAAGCCCACCACCGCGCCCCAACGTCCGATCCACGATTGCAGCACGCCGCGAAACAGCAGCTCTTCCGAACCTCCGGCGAGCAGGGCCACGAAGACGAGGTCGTACCAGCGGCATTGGGCCAACGGCGGACCGAGCACCTCGTGCAGAAAGCCCTTGATCGTTCCGAGTGGTCCAACGGGAAAGCGGTAGGTGATCGCGAACAGCGCCAACATCGGCACGGTCGCGCCAACTCCCCACGCCACGGCGGCACCCGTGAAGCGAAGTTGTTTGCCAAGATTGATTCCGGCCAGCCAGGCCAGTCCCAGCGCGAACAGCAGCAGGCCACCTTGAAACAGCGCGGCCATCCGGAGAAATTCCCGGCGATTGCCGGGAATGCCGTCGGCTTCCGGCAGTTCGTCGAGCAGCGGTGGGTCGTTCTCGGGCATGAACACGATCCTCGCAGCAATCGCTGCCAATTTCATCCTTCAAATTGGGGATCACGTTACTGTAGTCCGGTCGCTCCGCCGACCGGATGTCCCGCCGGCGGAGCGGCGGGACTACAGTTCGCATCGGAAACTCGACACAACCGGCTCGTCGCGTTTCGATGGCTCGACGGGCAAAAGCGGCGTGTCGAGACATCGGACGAATCCGTTGCAGTGCGCTGCGGTCTCACCCGATAACACTGGTGCCGGATCGAACCGCTTGGTGCGGGGCTGAGAAGGCCGCAGATGGCCGAACCGACGGTCGAGCCTTGGTTTTCAACAGGGTATCGCGACCGCGGTGAATGGGGCGACCCCGCACGACCAAGCACCACGGATCAACTCACCACGAAGTCATCCGTGCGGTCGTCGTTTCATTCAACCGTGCAGCGAGGACGAGCACCCGCGATTCGACTTCGGTCTGCACGGGCCGGCTCGATGCCGTAGGAACGGCCGTTTGCGATCGCCGTCGTCAGTCCACCCCCTCGGACCGGCGACGGCGATAGTTTTTCTTTGAAGGTTGAAGGTTGAGCGGCGGCTGGCCTTGTCCCCTCGCCCCCGTCTTCGGGGGAGAGGGTTAGGGTGAGGGGGCTTTTCTTCGCCTCTCCCATTCGACGCGGGTCTCCCGACGCCGAAACGTCCGATCGAAGATTCCCTTCCCCTTTCCCTTCCTCTCTCTCTTCCTCTTCTTCTGCTGTGAGTCGCGACGGACAGCCACAACACAGAAGGACCACTCAAGCTGGCAGCATGTGCTACGGCTTCTTCACTGATCCTTCTTCACTGATCGCTCGAACACCACGATATGCTGACGCGGCAGCTTGTCGATTGTTTCTTTCCACTTCAGGCCGAACTCAGGCAGGGCGACTTCCTTCTTCACCTGCGCCTCGGTCATCTTGTGGACGAGCTTGATCGGAACCTGGGGGTCTTCGCGCCGGTACTCGACAAACGCGATGCGACCGCCCGGCTTGAGGGCCTTTGCCAGTTCGAGTGTCATCTCATACGGATATGCGAACTCGTGATAGACATCGACCATCACGGCCAGGTCGATGGATGACTCCTTCAGCTTCGGTGACTTCTCCGTCCCAAGGACCAGTTCGACGTTCTTGATCTTGTGGTTCATGATCTTGTCGCCGAGCAGGTCGAGCATTTCCTGCTGAATGTCGATGGCCAACACCTTGCCGGTCTCTCCGACTTCGTGAGCCATCATGAGTGAGAGAACGCCCGACCCGGCTCCGACATCCGCCACAACCATGCCCGGCTTCAAGCGAAGCTGCTTCACGAGTTCGCTCAACCGCTCTTCCTCTTCTCGCTCGGGCCGTTCCAACCACTGAGCATGAGGAAATGTCATGACCAGCGCTATCTCACGCCCCATGTAAAACTTGCCCAGACCACTCGGATCGTGCTCCTTGCGGAACTCGTACCGCCCGTCCTCAGACTTGGTGACATCGGGCTTCGCGGCATCCTTCGCCTTGTTAGCCTCGGCCTTCTCCTGAGCCACCGCCTCTGCCGTGAAGACGCCTCCCGTGATGAGCAGCCACAGCAACCCGCTGATCAGCGCACAAAAGACGCAACACAACCGAACCGACGAACGTCGCGCTCTTGGGTCTCGACTCACTAGCCCGACGCGCGAGCGAGGGCTTTGCTCACAACTTGGGTCCAGCCCTCGCTCGCGCGTCGGGCTAGTTGCGGAGAGTTTTCTAATCATGATCTCGCCTCTTGGTTTCTATCCGTGTCATCCGTGAAATCTGTGGTCATCTTGCTGCCTTGCCCCCTCAGAACCCGCGAGCCGCCTTGATGTCGTCGAAGCCGCGCAGCTTGTAGTCGATCTCGACGTAATCGAGCAGTCGGCAGAGCGACCTCACGGCGACACCCATTCCGTCCGGTCCGCTGAAGCCGCCGAACTGGCCGCCTCCCTTAAGATGCGGTTCGAGTTCCAAGAACACACCCGGCGCACCGAGCTTTTTCATCTTGGCCTCGATCGCGGGGAGATGCTCCTTCAAGTCGCGCAGGATCAGTTCGTGACCCGAATCGCCGACATCGCACGGCACGAAGTTCTTGAGCATCTCCTCGTTGACCACGCCGGTCCAGACGAGGTTCGGATCGACGCGATAGTCCTTGATGTGCATCCAGCCGAACGAGTCCCGCATCGCGCGGTACTCAGCCAGACACTCCAGCGGCGACAAATTCTGCGACGAGATGTTCCCGCCATCGAAGATGCAGACGAGGTTCGGCCTCCCGATCGCCTTCGCCAGCGCGGCGAGCATTCGCCCGTTCTGCCCGACGAGATTCGCCTCGACCTCCAACCCGTAGACCAGCCCCGCCTGACCGCACAGATCGACGATCGGCCCGAGTCGGTCGGCCGCCTGCTGAACGTACTTCGCCGGGTCTTCTCCCTTCGGATGATAGAACGAGAACCCGCGAATCAGCTTCGCGCCGAGAGCCTGCGCCGCCCGAATGGTCGCCGCCACGTCTCCCGCATGGTACGCCGCATCGGGAACAAACTTGTTGTGCGTCCCGTCCTCGACATCGATCAGTTTCACCTTACCCAACCGCGCCCCGATGCTCGTCACCTTCATTCCATAGTCAGCCTGCAACTTCGCCAACCGAGCCAGTTCGTCACCATCCAGCTCCGTGACATGCTTGACCTTCCCCGCCCCGGTGACATCAACAAACCGGGGCGAGTAATACTGAAGCCCGATCGCGGCCAAAGCAGCAAACTGCTCAACAGCGGTCTTGGAATTGGCCGACTCATCGGCGAACGCGGAGAGAATGATTGTCGGTTCGGATGTCATGGAGTCTCACTCGGGAAGGCGATCAAACGGCTGGCTTGCTTTACGCGGAAGCGTCGGCGATTCTTGACTCGTGCCGCCGCAGATGCAAGCTCAGGTCGGCATCCCGCAAGGTAGCCCTGTCGCTCCGCGACAGGAAGCGAGATCAACGTGAGGCGTCGTTCTGTCGAACACGCTGATGAACGGCAGGCGCCTGTTTCGCGCTCTCGCCTCCTGTCGCGGAGCGACAGGGCTACCTTGAAGCGACAACGCTAATTTGAACTCGGCTTTCACTTTGAGGTTTCCACTGATGAACAACATCGCCGCGTCCAACTCCCTCCGCGCGGGTATGGTTGGCATGGGGATGATCTTCGACGAGACATACCGACCGTTCTTCGAGCGGACTCATCGCGAGGGCCTTTTCGACCGGCGGTTTGGCGATGTGAGCGTGCCACTCGTGGCGGTGGCGACTCGCACGGGATCGCGGGCTGAGGCGTACAAGCAGGCGGCGGGAGGCAGCATTCATCCGTTTGTCTCTCACGCGGGAGCGGACTCGGTCGGAAAGATGCTCGCGGCGGGAGTCGATTTTGCCTGCGTGGCGACTCCCGACGACCGGCACTTCGAGGCCGCGAAGCAGATTCTCGAAGCGGGCGCTCACGTTCTGATCGAGAAGCCGTCGGTACTCAAGCTGCAGGAACTCGATCAGTTGGTCGAATTGGCTCGTCGGAAGAATCTGCTCGCAAAAGTTGTCTATCACAAACTGCTCGACCCCGATCACAAGAAGCTGCGAACGCTGGTTCACGATCAGGTTCTGAAGCACGTCAACACGGGATACTGTTCGCTGCTGGAGCCGAAGTCGATTTCGGGCGGCCAGTTCGCCGAGTGGATTGTCGGGCGCAACCCCGGCACCTACGTGGCCTGTCACTACATCAAGCTGATCGACTTCACGTTTGGCGGGCGGTTGAAGACGATCACGGCGACGGGCCAGCGCGGGCTGGTCGGGCCGAAGGACGGGCCGACGTGGGACAGCACTCAAATGCGGATGGTCTACGAGTACGACTCGGGCCGCGACGCGGCGTTCGACATCCACACGTCGTGGGTCACGCCCGACAACTTCCCCGGCTACGTCGAGCAGGAGGTTCAGTTCCGCTTCGACAACGGCGTCTGGAACGGCCACTCGCGCAAACGCGGAGTCGAACTGACGGTCGAGGGGGAGACGCCACTCAAACGGAAGATCACCGTCAACAACCACTACAACGGCACGTTCCTCGAACCGTGGGGCGAGCGGTCTCAGCGAGGTTACGGCATCGAAGTCCTCGAACGGTTCGCGCGGGAACTCGCCTACGTGAAGTTCGCGGGGACGTCGGCCGACGAATCGAAGCGTCTCGCCGAAGTTCAGTCTCTCTCCTACAACGACCTCGCCGCCGACCGGCAATCGGTCGCGGCGGTCCAGGCCCTCGAAGCGATCTTGGAACGCCACGCGGCCGGCGAACCCGACTGCGTGGTGCGCGTCAACGACTTGCACGGCGGGCTGGTCCTGTACCGACCGGGCAAGGCTGAACCGGTTGTTCTGTATACTGGGCGAGTGTAGGCAGTCGGCACGTGGAAGGAGAT
>JAYUFF010000184.1:0-6694 GCA_043738825.1 Schlesneria sp. | reverse complement strand
AGGGCGTTAGCCCCCGGACAAGCAGCGAACAACAAGTCCGGGGGCTAACGCCCTCCGGCTCACCAAGTACGAGTCATCAGCCGCCATCGCCGCTGCCGTTGCGAGTCTCTTCGCTGCCCAACGTCATTGAGAACGACGGCCGCGAAACCGCAGCGACCTTGCCGGCAGCGTTAAACGGCATCATCGCGAAGCCGTTTGAAGAAGACCTCTATCGGCTCAGCGTGAAGAAGGGGGAGCGTTATCGCGTCGAGGTCTTCGCTCGCAGTGTCGGCTCGCCACTCGACGCGAAAATCTGGATTCGTCGCGCCGATAGTCCAACGCCTGAGATTGAGGGCGACGATACGCCGATCGCGAACAGCCGCTTCTATTCCGCGAGCGGCAGCATTCAGCGCAAGGAGCAACTCGATCCGAGTTTCGTCTGGGAACCGAAGGAAGACGGCGAATACCTGCTCGGCGTGAATGACATGCGCGGGCTGGGCGATCCCTTGTCGGTGTATCGCGTTGAGATCGAACCGGCTCACGACTCGATCAATACGTACTTGTTTGCTCGCGTGATCGACTCGATGCAGTGTCCGCGTCTGACAACTCCCACCGTGCCGCGCGGCAATCGTTGGACTGTCACGTTCAATCTCAAGGAAGGACTCGGTAATCGTTATCGAGGCCCACTCGAACTCTTCGCGACCGGTCTGCCGAACGGCGTGCAGATGATCGTGCCGCCGATCTTGCCCGGCCAGACGACGGTGCCCGTTCAATTCGTCGCTGCGGACGATGTGCAGCCGCAGTCGTCGCTGATTGATGTGCAGGCACGGCCCGTAGAGCGGGCGGCTCGCCTGCTTCTGCCTTCAGACGGAAACACAGGCGAGCCGCCTGTGCAACGGAGTCGCTGCCAAGAATCGTTCCCGTTCCTCAGCCACTCCGGTGGTCGCGCTTGGCATGCGGTCTCGGTCGATCGCTACGTGCTGGCCGTCACTGAGCGTGCTCCCTTCACGATCGAAGTCACACCGCCGCGCATCCCTTTGATCCGCAATGGGTCACTCGATCTCGATGTGCGAGTGCAACGTCATGGCGGCTTCAATGGACCGATCGACTTTCAAGCGGAGTGGCTTCCCGGCGGAGTTTCGAGTGCTCCGGCCATCACGATTCCGGGGGACAAGAACGAAGCCATTTACACGCTGACCGCCAGCGACGGAGCACCGTTGGGGCCGACTCAATTAGCACTCGTCGCCACGACGACGGACGGCATCGATTCCGGTTGGTACACGGGAGTCGGTCGCGTGCGTGTCTCAACGCCGTTCATCAAGTTCGATGTCGCCGATCCGCATATTGATTTGAAGTCACAACCGACCGCTGCTCGTCGCGGTCAAAAGGGACGCGTCGTTTGGAAGGTCGAGCATCGGCGACCGTTCGAGGGTGTTGCGACTGTCGAACTGCTAGGCCTGCCGAAGGGGGTGCGCGTCGTCGGCAAGCCGCCAACACTGGCGAGCAAACAGACAGAGCTGGCTTTCGACATTGAAGTGGCTGCGGACACACTGCTTGGCCCATACCGAGAGCTAACGTGCGAAGTGACACTTGTTGAGAACGGCCAAGAGATTAAACAACGCTTGGGACGAGGCGTTCTCAGAATCGATCCCTAGCGCGGGCAGAAGACAATGACGACAGGAAGATTTGGGACAGGAAAATGAAGAACGAAGTTGACGGTATCTCATCAAGCCAGCGCTTCATCTTCCTGTCCCAAATCTTCCTGTCTAACTCCCCAATTCCAGTGAAACGACCATGAATCGCAATCTCATCATTCTGCTGACCGCGTTTCTGATCCCTTCTTCAACGCACCTGTTCGCGGAAACTCCGAGCTTCCGACGTGACATCATGCCGGTCTTTTTTCGAGCCGGCTGTAACTCAGGAACGTGTCATGGTTCGGCGCGTGGGAAAGACGGATTCATGCTGTCGCTCTTCGGGTACGACGCGCGAGGGGACTACTTTCGGCTGACTCAGGAATTGATCGGTCGCCGAGTCAACGTGGCAGCACCGAGTGAGAGCTTGATGCTCAAGAAGGCGAGCGGGCAGGTGCCGCATACGGGTGGCAAGCGGTTCGACGTGGAGAGCCCTTACTACCAGACGCTGCTCAAGTGGATCGAGGCCGGTGCTCCCGATGATCCTGCGAATGTGCCGGAGGCTGTGGAGATCAAGCTCGAACCGGATCGCCTGCTCTTCGACGTCGGAGCGGCCGCGAAGCCGACCGTTGTGACGGCGCGGTACTCGGACGGGACCACGCGCGATGTGAGCAAGTTGGCGTTGTTCGTGTCGAACAATCCGGACACGGCAACCATCAGCGCGGATGGTGTTGTGACGCCGGGCAAACGGGGCGACACGTTTGTGTTTGCACGCTTCAACCGGTTCACGATCGGCTCGGAAGTGATCGTGCTGCCGAAGGACTCGGCGTATCAGTGGAGCAATCCGCCGACCGCGAACTACATCGACGAATTGGTTTACGACCGGCTCCAGAAGTTGCACTTGCTGCCGTCCGAGTTATGCGGCGACGAGACCTTCGTGCGTCGCGTTTATCTCGATCTGGCCGGAGTGCCGCCGACGGTCGAGCAGTACCGCTCGTTCCTGAACGACGCGAATCCCAAGAAACGTGACGCGCTGGTCGATCAACTGCTGGCGAGCGACGAGTTCTCGCAAGTGTGGACGGCGATTTGGGCCGAGTGGGTGCGGCTGATGGGTGGCGGCTACGCTCCGACGGGGACCGACGTGAAAGCGGCGGAAGCGTATTACCAATGGATTCACGAGCAGATCAAATCGAACCGGCCCTTCAACGAGTTCGTCGCCGATCAAGTCACCGCGACGGGCAGCAACCTCACCAACGGCCCGGCGAACCTTTACACAATGCTCGTCCACAGCCCGCGGTTCACTCCCAAGGAGTTCGCGGCCAACTTCTCGCAGCTTACGATGGGCATCCAGATTCAATGTGCCGAGTGCCACAACCACCCGTTCGATCGTTGGACGATGAGCGACTACTACGGCTTCGTGAGTTTCTTCACCGGCATGAAGCGCAAGCTGGGTGCCGAGCCGCGCGAGATGTATATCTTCAACGACCGTTCGATGCCGCCGGCGAAACAGTTGGTCGATGACCGCCCGATACCGGCGACGGTGCTCGGCGGAGAAGCGCCCGTTCCAGAGATGGGCGACAAACGCCAGGCCCTGGCGCGATGGCTCGCTGCACCGGACAACCCGCACTTCGGCCGCAATTATTCCAACAGAGTCTGGGCTCACTTCTTTGGACGCGGCTTAGTCGAGCCGGTTGATGACATGCGAATCAGCAACCCACCGACGAACAAGCCGCTGCTCGACGCGCTGGCGAATCGCTTTGCCGACTCCAAGTTCAATCTGCGAGCGCTCATCCGAGACATCTGCACGTCGCGCGTCTATCAGCTTGCGAGTCAGCCGAACGCAACAAACTCCGGAGACACTCGCCAGTTCTCGCGCAGCCGCCTGCGCCGTCTGCGAGCCGATGTGTTGCTAGATGCAATCGTCGTCGCGACGTCGAGCGAGCGTGGCTTCTCCTACTTTCCGCGCGGAACGAAGGCGATCCAGTACTACCCGCGCACGCCGGGAGACACCGAAGGCCCCAACGCCGGCGATCCGTTCTTTGCGACGTTCGGCCGCTCGCGACGCGGTTCGATCTGCGTCTGCGAAACGCGCACCGAATCGAACTTGTCTCAAGCCTTGCATCTGCTGGTCGGCGACACGATCGACGGCCGAGTCGGCGGCGGACAAGTCGTTCCGAAATTACTGGCGGCCGGGAAGACCCCAGAAGAGATCATCGAAGAACTTTTCGTTCGCACACTGAGCCGCAAACCAACCTCAGAAGAACGCACCGCAATGCGTGAGCTGGTGGGTGACAAGGTGTCGGATCGCAAGGTCTACGAAGACATCTTCGGCAGCCTGCTACAGTCGACCGAGTTTGGGTTTAACCACTGAGAGGAGCGGGGCATGACAGATCAACTTTCCGACGCGGAAATTGTCAGTTTGGCGAAGCAGTTTTACGAAACTGACCTGCGGAAATCTTTGGAAGGCGAGCATCGGGATGAATTCGTGACGATCGAGCCAGTCTCGCGGACGTATTACCTCGGCAGCACCTTCAGTGAAGCGGTCCAAAATGCCAAACGGGCTTGTCCCGGCTGTCTGTCGTACACGCTAAGAATTGGGCATCGAACGGCTCTGCATCTGGGGAGGATCGAACGATGAAAGGAATCGTGGATTCGCGCGGTCGAGCACTCGTGAACGTGGAGATTCGCTCGACGGCAGATTCTTCCGATTCATCGCTCAGTGCCTGGGTCGATACGGCGTTTACCGGTGATTTGGTCTTGCCGCGCCGCGAGGTCGAGCGGCTTGGGCTTTTGCGTTCCACATTGACCAGCGTGGTTTTGGGTGACGGTCAGGAATTGGAACTGCCTGCGTTCACGGCTTGGATTATGTGGTTTGGGCAGCTTCGCGAAATTGAGGTCGTGGCCAGCGAAGTCGAGACGGCGCTGCTGGGTGTCACGATGATGCTGGGCCATCGGCTCGTCATTGATTATCGAACGTTACGGCTGACGCTGGAGTAAGCCGCCTGTGCTACGAAGAACGAAGCAACCATGAAACAACTCATCGCTCTCACGCTGATTGGCCTGACCTCGGTGGCCTTCGCCGACGACAAGACGCCGGTCAATTACAACGATCACATCAAGCCGATCTTTCGGCAGCATTGCTTGAAGTGTCATGGAGACGATCAGCAGAAGGCAGGCTTGAACCTCCAGAATTTCGAGTCGACACTCAAGGGAGGCAGCGGCGGTAAGGCGGTCGTCGCGGGGCGTGCGAGCGCCAGTCTGCTTTATCAAGCGATCACGAACGAAGACGCCGATGCGCGGATGCCGCTCAATCAACCGCCGCTGCCGGAAGCTCAAGTCAAATTGATCCTCGCATGGATCGCGGACGGGCTGCGCGAATCCGCGGGGAGCAAATCGCTCGCGACGAACCGCGATCTCACCTTCAAGCCGACGGCCGGCGCGATGACGAAGCCGGATGGGCCGCCGCCGATGCCGGTGAAGTTGCCGACCGTCGCTCTGCCAGAACTCAAACACAAGCTGCCGATCGTCGCGATGGATGCCAGTCCGTGGGCACCGCTGGTCGCTGTCGCCGGGCAAGAGCATGTCCGCTTGATCGACATCCAAACGCAGAAGGAACTCGGAGTCTTGCCGTTCCCCGAAGGAGTCCCGCACGTCATTCGCTTCAGCCGCGACGGAGCTGTCTTGCTGGTGGCAGGTGGCAAACCAGTGCAGTCGGGCAAAGCGGTCTTGTTCGACGTTCGCACGGGCAAGCGGCTGGCGGAAATTGGCGATGAACTCGACGCGGTCCTCGCGGCCGATCTCAGCCCCGATCAACAGTTGGTCGCGATCGGCGGTTCGGGCAAGATCGTCAAGGTCTATGGAACGAGCGACGGCGTGTTGAAGTACAAGCTGACTCGGCACACCGATTGGATCACCGCGATCGGCTTCAGCCCCGACGGCAACAAGCTGGCGACGGCGGATCGTTCGGGCGGATTGCATCTGTGGGAACCAAAGACCGGCGGCATCCTGCTGACGCTGGCCGAGCACAAAGCGTCGATCCCGTCACTGCACTGGCGCAATGACAGCCGCGTGCTGGCGACTGCGGGCGAAGACGGGCTGTTGATCTGGTGGGATGTCGTCGATGGCTGGCCCGCGATCTCGAAGACCAACGCTCACCCGCCGAAGCGTCCCGAAGGCGTTTATGGGCGGCTGCGAAACGGAGTGCTCGGCGTGTCCTTCGATCTGAACGGCAACCTGCTGACGGCTGGCCGTGATCGAGTCGTTCGCCTGTGGACTCCCGACGGCCAAACCACGAAATCGTTCGAGGTCTCTGAGGCCATCCCCGTCACCACACGCATCAGCCACGACGGCCGCACGCTCATCTGTGGCGACTCGCTGGGCGAACTCCATTTCTGGAATGCGCCGTGAAAGAAATAGAGCAGGCGGCTGGCCGACTTGATTGTCCCGTTGTTGTCACAGGCGAGCCGCCTGTGCGACGACTTCGCCAGCAGGCTGCACACTCCCTGCTGTTGGTGATGACTCTCGCAGGCATTCTGTGGACAGTCACGTCGTTGTCAGCGGCTGGGCCGAGCTTTCAAGCCGACATCCGGCCGCTCATCCAGGCGAAGTGTGTGAAGTGTCACGGGGCGGAGGAGAAATCGGGGAACGTCAACCTCGCCGCGATCGCCGACGACAAGACGGCGGCTCGACAACGAAAGCTCTGGCGGAAAGCGATTGCTCAATTGGAAGCTGGGGCGATGCCGCCGCGGGACGCTCAACAGTTGACGGATGAGGAAAAGCAGCGCCTGGTCGCTTGGATGAAGCACGCGATTGAAGTCGTGGATTGCGACGACCCGGCCAATCGCGATCCGGGGCCGACGGTGATCCGGCGGCTGAGTTTGTCGGAGTACAACCGCACGATTCTCGATCTCATGGGATTCGAATTCGACGCGGCCGCGACCGTCGGCATGACGGATGACGCGGGTGAGGGGAACAGCTTCGGAAACCTCGCGGCGGCGCTTGAGATGCCGCCGGCTCTGCTGGAAAAGTATTTCGCGGCGGCCGATCAGATTCTCGATCGGTTCTTTGGCACCGAGCTGAGTTCG
>JAYUFF010000183.1:0-2542 GCA_043738825.1 Schlesneria sp. | reverse complement strand
CCTCTGAGGTGAAACACCGGACACCAACGCATGATTCCTTCTTTTGAAGACAACGGTTACCTGCCGCCGGGACTGCATCCGGCAACCTTGGATGAGATTGCGGAGAGGTTTGGGACCGAGCCCGAACTGCGGCGGGTACAGATGGAGTCACTGCGGTGGTTGGTCGATCTGGCTTGGCGTGCTGGTGCGATGCGGATCGTCATCAACGGCAGCTTTGCCACCGACGCGTGGGAACCGAACGATGTCGATTGTGTCCTCTTGATCGGGACGGGGTTTCCACGTGATGCTGAGGCCGAGGAAGAGTTACTGGCCGGACTCCCGTTCCTCCAAGTGGAGCTGGCGGAAGCGTCGGTGTTCGACGAGTATGTGAATGTTGTGTTCGGGACGGATCGAAGCCTGACCCCGAAGGGGATGATCGAGGTGATTCCATGACACTGAAGAACCAACAAGAAGTCCGGGCAACGCTCGAAAAGATTCGTCTGCTGGAGGCGCGGTACACGTCGCTTCAGCAAACACCGGCCGCCGACCGGCATGTCCGGGAACTCTCGCTGCGCTCGCTGAAGCGAACCGTCAATCAGATGCGCGAGGAAGTCGTGCGCTTCGAGACGCGCGCGGCCGCATCCAGCGATGCGGTGTGACGCGGCAAGGCCACGGATGAGGCTCGTGTTGGACAGCCCTGTCTGGCAACGTGAGATCGCAACACCAAGTACAGGAGACCACGCCCCTGTCACGAATTCTTGTCGGAGTGATGGCGTTGATGTTCTGTCTGTCGTCGGCAGGGTGACTGGCGTCGAGCGCTTCGCTCGCCCCCAGGGTCTGACGACGGCGATCGTCTTGAAGCAACTGTGGGCGGCGAAACTCCGACCACAGCCACCCGGCCGAGTCGCCGCACTTGCCGTGAGAAATGTGAGGAAGAATTTGACGGACGGACGGGGCGTCCATCCTACGGTGCTGTCGCCCCGGCTTTGGGACGATTGCTCAGGCCGTTTCCTTCGATGTGGAAGAAGTGCCAACGCGAGTATTCTCTGCGGAGCATCTGGCCTGCATCGCTCTGGAGACGGGCCGCCCGAAGGATAAGGCCCGCTTGCTGCAATTCATGGAAGCGGGAACCCAAGGCGAACAACGATGAGACGAAGATCGGAATCATAGATTGACGCCGACAAAACGGGTGCCCCCGTAGGATGGACGCCCCGTCCGTCCGTATCGCTGCACTTACCGTGAGAAATGCGGAGAAGAATTTGACGGACGGACGGGGCGTTCATCCTACGGTGCTTTGAATGCCAGTGTTCTTCAAGCACACTGGCGGATATCCAACGCCACCGCATCTGATGCGGTCGTTGACAAAGTTCAGACGCAATACCATTTTAGGTGGTGATTCAAATTGCTCCGCGTTCCATGTCCGGTCGAGTTATCCGGCGTGCGAGTCAATTTTGCTGCTGGGCGGCAGAAATACCTCAAAGGACAACCTTCATGACACGATGGTTTTGTATGTGCATGGCGACAGCGGTAATTGTCGGCTGTTCAAACTCTTCTCCGGTCAACAAACCGGTGCCTATCAAAATGCCTCCAGCGCCGGAACGGCCACCAGAGAAGCCGCCGGAAGCTAAGCCTGCTCCCGAAGAACCTAAGAGCGCGGTGAAAACTACAGCCGAGGCCCGGGAGGAGCTTCAGGCCCGGATTGACCGCTTTTTCGGTGGCCAATCCCTCGATGACTGTTTGCGCAGGACGATCGGAATTTGGGCGGTCGCACCTTACGATAAGATCCAAAGCATTGAAATCGTCCGAGTCGTCCAGAAATACGACAAAGAAGGCAAGATCGTGCCCAACCAGTTCGTGGCTGCAATCAAGTGCGAAAAAATCGATACCATCCTTGGCAAGCGCGAGTCCAATGAATTTGCCATTAATGCTTTCACGTTTCATGACGGTGCATGGAAATAGCCATGGTTGTATTAAGCCGGAGGTTGTTTGTGGAAAGCCAGTACCTGGTCCCTGGGCGGCTACAGGATGTGTTGGCCCTCATCCAAATACTCGGCTATGGCACCGAGCCGGACCTGACGCCACGCGAGATTTGTGTTTCGCTCCAAGATGTGAGTGACGGTGCAAAGCCAGCAGAGGATCGATTGCGCCATTGGGAACAGGTGGCCCGCGCGCACCCGGAGTTCTTCCGGGTGTCGGGCAAGTCGGCCTCCATTTCGCTGGCGGCCCGGTTCGTCGCTGGGAAAGAGCCGTCCGCGAGGATTCTGCAACTGGAAGTCGTCCAGCACCTGATGCGAACTGCGGTGGACATCCACGACCGAGAAGCACGGCGGAGTGAGCGGTGGACGCTGTACTTGCCGCTTATCATCGCCGTCATTGGAGCCGTCGGGGCATTCGCCACCGCACTGGTCAGCCTGCTCGCTGCAAAGCGTTAGCGCCGGCGCGGCTGGGTGGCCGGGTCTGGAGGTCTTGAACTTACCCACATCTTTGGTTCATTGCGACGAATCCTCTGATGGCGAGGAGGAGTTTGTCGAGGCCGCGCCAGAGGGTGATCCAGCCGGGGTGG
>JAYUFF010000182.1:0-2543 GCA_043738825.1 Schlesneria sp. | reverse complement strand
CTGCGCCAAACTTCACCCAAGGTCGTTGATGAGTTGATCCCGGAATTGCTCAAGCCGTCGCAGGTCCATCAGATTCTCGGCAACTTGCTGCGCGAACGGGTTCCGGTGCGAGACCTCGAAACGATTCTCGAAACTCTCGGCGATTACGCTGATCGCACGAAGGACACCACGATTTTGACCGAGTACGTGCGACACGCCCTCAGCCGCACGATCTGCCAGCCGTATCGAGACGCCAGCGGCACGTTGCACGCGATCACGCTCGACCCTGCGCTGGAGGATGTTCTCGCGGGCGGGTTCGAGTTCTCGGACCACGGCCCGATCATCAAGTTGACACCTCAAATCACCGAAGGGGTCGCCCACGAGTTGGCTCGCCAAGTGAAGAAGCTGTTGCGAGCGGGCCATGCGCCCGTCGTCGTCTGCGGCCCGAAGGTTCGCCCCGTCTTGAGGCACATCACTGCCGGACCACTTCCGAAGCTGGCGGTCCTCAGCTTGAATGAAATCCCACGCGACACACGTCTTCAGTCACATGGCCAAGTGCCGCTCAATGCGGTAAAGGTTCCGAGAAGTCAGGAGACAGGAAGCAGGAGTCAGGGGTCAGGAGTCAGGGGTCAGGAGACAGCCACAACTGTCGCCAGATCATCTGCCCTGGCCACTTCCTGATCCCTGGCTCCTGCCCCCTGACCCCTGCTTCCCGAGGTTCCCATGCACGACAACATCCGCACCTTCAAAGCCGCGACCATCGAGGACGCGCTCGCTCAGATTCGTCGCGAGGTGGGTCTCGATGCGGTGGTGGTCGAGACGAAGCAGGTCGCGCGTCGCAGCCTGCTGCCGTGGTGCGCCGTTCGGCAGGAGGTCGAAGTCACGGCGACCAGCGCAGCGGCGAAGCAGCGTTCCCGTTCTCGACGCCAATCTTCGAGAACTTCAACGCCCGCCGTTGCCTCGCCCACATCCAAGACCGTCGCCATCACACTGGCGGACATGCGACGGGCGGCGGTTTCCGACAGCGATTCCCTGTCGACAACCGCCTCCGCCACGATTGAGGTGCCTCGGTCGAGAGCGTTCCGTTCAGACGACCTCGCGCCGCCACCTTCGTTGCTGAGTCAACTTAACGAGGCATCGCCCTCGACCAACGCAGCCTTCATCGCTCCGCGTGATGAGTCTTTCACCAGTGGGCGTCTGATCCCAGAAGGCTCATCACGCGGAGCGATGATGGCTACGTTGAAGACATCCCCCATCGGCACTGAGCCACCAGCGGCACCGTCCGCCATCGAACAGCGACTGGACTCGCTTCAACAGATGATCGCCGAGTTGGGACGACGGACTCGACCGCGCGGGTTGGTGGAGATTCCGCCCGAGCTGTTCGCGCACTACCTCGCCCTGATCGAAGCCGATGTCGAGGACGAGATCGCGCGAGACCTGATCGCCAAGCTGCAACAACACGCCTCACCAGGGCAGCTCTCTGATACGGCAGCGGCCACGTCGTTGTTGGCCGCCCTCATCGAGCGTGAGATTCGCTGCACCGAGCCGCTCACGCCGAAGCGCGGTTGCCGACAGATTGCGATGCTCGTCGGACCGACCGGTGTCGGCAAGACGACGACCATCGCCAAGCTGGCGGGACGCTTCGGGATGAGCGACGGCTTGCGAGTCGGCCTGATTACCGTCGATACATATCGCGTGGCAGCCGTCGATCAACTGCGAACCTATGCCGAGATCATCGACCTGCCGATGCAAGTCGTCTCGACCCCCGAAGAACTGCCCGCCGCACTCGCCCTGTTTGCCGAGTTCGATCTCGTGCTGATCGACACGGCGGGGCGCAGCCCTCACGACGACCGGCGGCTGGAGGAACTCAAGCAGCTCGTCGAGGCGGCAACTCCGGATCACGTCTATCTCGTACTGAGTCTGGCCTGCGGCGCGAAGTCGCTCCGCGCGGTGGCCGAACGGTTTGCAGCCGTTCGTCCCACGTCGCTCATCCTGACGAAGCTCGATGAAGCGGCGGGCTGCGGTGCGCTGCTGTCGGCCTCACGCGACATCGCACTGCCGGTGACATACCTCACCGCCGGCCAGGAAGTCCCGCGCGATATCGAACCGGCCAACCCGTGCCGTATGGCCCGACTGATCCTCGGTCGAGACCGACTGAACCTTGGAAGAGACGAACTGAACCCTTGGAAGTGATGAACTGAACCCGGACGCCGTTGCCTTGTCCCCTCGCCCCGGCTCTGCGGGGAGAGGGCTAGGGTGAGGGGTCTTCCTGCGACACGACCAGTTTCGTCCGCGACAATACACCGACTCGCCTGAACTCACAGTCCGAAACCAACTCGAATGCCGCAGCTCAAAACCACTCACTGCCCCACCGATCAGGCTCGCGAACTGCGTGCTCTCGTGACGCAGCGCGCTGCCCGCGTGAGCGACTTGTCGTGCGAGACACGCACATGCAGGTCACTCGCGGTGGTCAGCGGCAAGGGAGGCGTCGGCAAGAGTGTCATCGCGCTCAATCTGGCAGTGGCACTCGCGCGGCGCGGTGACTCAGTCTGCCTGGTCGATGC
>JAYUFF010000181.1:0-6701 GCA_043738825.1 Schlesneria sp. | reverse complement strand
TCGCCCCGACCAGCTTGAGGTCGAGCAGCGCGTTCTGCTTCGGGTTCATATCGACCGCATGAACGTGACCGGCTCCCGCCAGAGCGTAGTCAATCGCGTTGCAGCCCGCCGAGGTGATGACGACCACGCGGTCTTGAGGCGTCAGTTCGAGGGCGACTCGATCCAGACGCGGGTCTTCCCAGCACTGGTTGTAAACGATGTTTCGCCCGTGGACGAGATTGAACCAAGTCTTGCTCAGTCGTTCGACAACCATGTTGCGGTCTGCCCGTTGTGAATCTCGAAGAGAATCCACGAGCGGGTGAGATTCAACGCTGCATCGCTCAACCCGCCCGTGGCTGGGGCCATGTTCGTCGAATAACGAATGATTCTCAACTCAGGCACGCGGGGCGGGTCTGTTCTCAAGCCGCCTTGCCGACTACACTCATTCCCGTCAAGCAACGGAGAAAATCGATGTCACTGAATTCATTAGAGATTGATGCGACGTTCGACGGTGAGGTGTTTCGACCCACACAGCCGGTTCGTCTGAAGCCTGACACGCCCGTGCGTCTCGTGGTGAGGGCGCACGACGACATCACAGATGTTGGGGACGATGCGCAAGCCCGCCATGAAGCTCTTCTCCGCCTCGCAGGTACTTGGACCGAGAAGGATGCCGAGGAGTTTTACGCGGCCACCGAGTGGACTCGCCGCATCGAACCGGAGGACTGGAAGTGAGGGCGATTCTGCTCGACACCAACGCCTATTCGGAATTCAAGAAGGGGCATGCCGAAGCCACGCGAGTGCTCGATCATGCGAAGGAAATCGCGATTAACGTGGTGGTGCTTGGCGAATTGCTCGGCGGCTTCGAGGCAGGCACGCGAGCCACGACGAACCGACACGAGTTGGGCGAGTTCTTGGACACTCAATCGGTTCGAGTCCTGGAGATTGACCCGGACACAGCCGAACTTTACGCGGGGATCTTCCGCGAACTTCGGCGAAAAGGGACTCTGATTCCACAGAACGACATGTGGATCGCCGCCAGCGCGCTGCAACACAACCTCGTGCTCTTCACGTTTGACCAGCATTTCCACAATGTTGACGGTCTGATCGTTGGAAACACGCTCGCGGACTTCGCCGACCCCAATGCTGGCGAGTCCCGTCCGTGAAGCCGGATTGTTCATGGCAATGTCGCTGAGTTCGCAAGAACTCAGTTCTTGATGGTGAGTTGGGCTGAGTTCTTGCGAACTCAGCTACCCAGTCGAGGAAGGAACACCATGTTGCGAACCATCGAAGTGTCGGGCGTCCGGTTTCGAGTGGCCGATGAGGGACATGGCCCGGCGATGTTGTTCGTTCACGGATTTCCGCTCGATCACACGATGTGGCGGGCGCAGATCGACGAGTTCTCGAAAACGCATCGAGTCCTCGCGCCCGACCTGCGCGGGTTTGGAGGGACCGATGGCGCGCTGTATTCGGTCTCGATGGAGCAGTTCGCCGACGATCTGGCCGGGCTGCTGGACGCCCTCGCCGTCGAGGGGCCGGTCGTCTTCTGCGGTCTGTCGATGGGAGGCTACATCGCGTGGCAGTTCGTGCAGCGGCATCCGGCTCGCGTCGCGAAGCTGATCGTGTGCGACACGCGCGCGGCGGCGGACTCGCCCGAAGCGGCGGCCAATCGGCTGAAGATGGCCGACATCGTGCTCAAGGAAGGCCCCGAAGTCGTCGCGTGGGGGATGATGCCCAAGCTGTTCGCTCCCGGCTCGGCCGAGCACTGTCCCGCCGTCATCGCCTCCGTCCGGCAGATGGTGATGAACTCGAACCCGATCGCCATCGCGGCGGCTCACCGAGGCATGTCCGTCCGCCCCGATGTTACTTCGTTACTGCCGACGCTTCGCCTTCCAACCCTTGTCCTCTGCGGCGAGCACGACGCGATCTCACCCCCCGCCGAAATGAAAGCCATCGCCGACGCCATCCCCAGCGCCCTGTTCGCCCTCATCCCCAACGCCGGCCACATGGCCCCGATGGAACAACCCGAGGCGGTCAATACGGCGATCCGGCGGTTTCTCGCAGGATGACGCTACCGTAGGCTTGTCGCTCCGCCGACAAGCAATCGTGACAGCCGACAAGCCGTCCCGTCGGCGGAGCGACGGGACTACAGTTGAGTGGCACACCCCACTCGCCAACTCCGCGATCAGGACAATGGCAGGTAGTGGATCGCATCGCACCACTCTTCGGCGGTCGTGCAACTCCAGATGAGGAGCAAGTCGTCCAGCAACTGCCTGAAGGAGCAAGCCGGAGTGACCAGCAAGAGACCTGCCGTGTGTCCTCCCGCCGCCAAATGATCGGCAACGTGCGCGGGCATTGAGGCCCGGTCGAGCGTCACCAGGAGACGATTCGATTTGTCACAGAAGGCGAGAATCTCAGGGTCCGGTGTTCCGAAGGGCGGCATCTCTGTCTGACCGACTCGATGCACGTCCAACGACGGTTCGATACGGCGTAGCGCCGCCACTGTCGAGAGCCGCAAACTCTCATCGATCAGATAGCAGACCTGACTCTTACCGGTGCCCCGGATCGCCGCGCGGCAACCAGACGCTCCAAGAGGGGCGAACCGACCTGGCGTTGCCGATCGAGAGCCACATCCGCCCGCGAAGACCAACGGCTGAGATACTCGTCCATCACAGAGCAGTGACCGAGATAGTACGTGATCGCGGCGTGAACCTGCTCCAGTGTCAGTGGCGGATAATTCAGGGCAATCTCTTCCGGCAGCGCGCCCGCCAGATATTCGGACAGCACCGCTTCGATCCCCACCCGAGTTCCCCGCAGCCGAATTTCGTCGTCGGAGTCAAAGTCAAAATAGTCTTCAATGTGCATGTCGAATCTCCGTTCTGCGGTGTCGATCAGCCCGATCATCGCGCGGCCCGGTGCGAGTCAATCTCGTGCCATCAGTCTCAGACTACTCCGGCGGGGTGTCTTGGGTCGAGTCTTCGAGCCCCCAGCACTGCGCCGGTGATCTCACCCTGCTGGGGGCGGTCGAAGACGCCCGACCCCAGCCACACTACCGTAGGAAACGAAAACATCCCTTGAGACTGGCTACTCGACCTCTGGTCCGTTTCATAGTTGCGTTCGTGTCGCCCCGGTCCTTGAGGCGGCAACTTGTTGCGTCCTTCCGTTCGAGATACTCTCCTCGCAAGCCTACCGACAGTAATCAGTTGTCGCACACATGACGGCGAACCATGCATATTGAATATCTGCGACTCAAGAATTTCCGTGCGTTTCGCGATGTCGAGATGCGTGACATTCCGCGCTTCTGTGTTGTTGTTGGGGCCAACGGGACGGGGAAGTCAACGCTGTTCTCAGTCTTCGGCTTCCTCCGCGATGCGATGACCTCCAACGTTTCAACGGCTTTGTCGAAGCTCGGTGGTAGCCGCGGCATTCAGGAAGTTCGCAGCCGCAAGAGCGACGGCCCGATTGAAATCGAACTCAAGTTCCGCGAGTCGATTGAACGGCCACAGCTCGTCACCTATCAGTTGACGATTGGTGAAAAGAATGGTCGCCCGATCGTTGAAAGGGAGATTCTCAAATACCGACGTGGCAGCAAGGGGAAACCCTGGTATTTCTTGGATTTTACGGAAGGGCGTGGCAACGCTGTTACGAACGAAATGGCTGATGTTGAAGAGGTGAAAGACCTCACCCGCGAAGAGCAGGCGCTCAAGTCCCCCGACCTGCTTGCCATCAAGGGACTCACACAATTTGAACGATTTCCAGCCGCAGTCGCTTTGGGAAACCTGATCGAACGATGGCATGTCTCTGATTTCCATATCAGCCGCGCGCGACCTGAACAGGAAGCTGGATACGCCGAGCATCTTTCACGCGAGGGCGAGAATCTGTCGCTGGTCATTGAATATCTGCACAAGAATCACCTGCCCGTCTTCAAGACCATCGTCGAGAAACTGAAGCAACGTGTCCCTGGAATTACGAACGTCGAGTCAAAGCAGACGGAAGAGGGCCGCATTCTCCTGAAATTCCAAGACGGCGTCTTTGAAGATCCGTTCCTCGCTAGATATGTCTCGGACGGTACGATCAAGATGCTGGCCTATCTTACCTTGCTCTATGATCCGACGCCGCACCCGTTGCTGTGCGTTGAGGAACCGGAGAATCAGCTTTATCCCACACTTCTCGATGAATTGGCCGAAGAATTCCGTGCGTATGCGCATCGTGGTGGGCAAGTCTTTGTGTCTACCCACTCGCCGGATTTTCTGAATGCGACTCAGCTAGATGAGGTCTTCTGGCTTGAAAAACAAGGTGGATATACCCGCGTCTGTCGTGCCAAAGATGATGAACAAGTTGCTGCCTACATGAACGATGGCGACAAGATGGGACATCTCTGGAAGCAAGGCTTCTTCAAAGGTGCGGATCCGCAATGAGATCGATCGTATTCTTTCTCGAAGAACCGTCCGCACGAGAGATGCTCAAGGGATTGTTGCCACGACTACTACCCCCCGATGTGGTCCCGCGTTTTGTGGTGTTTGAAGGTAAGCAAGACTTGGAAAGGCAACTTGAAAGAAAGCTTCGAGGGTGGTTGGTGCCGAACTCATTGTTTGTTGTCTTGCGAGATCAAGACGCGGGCGACTGCATGAAGATCAAGTCGAATTTGGCGGCCAAGTGTCGAACGGCTGGGCGACCAAAGTCGCTAGTTCGGATTGCGTGCCACGAGCTGGAAAGTTGGTACCTCGGTGATTTGGCAGCCGTCGAACGTGCGTTGGGGCTCAGAAATCTCTCGCGATATCAAAGCCGCAGGCGCTTCACTGTGCCCGACACAATTGTTCGTCCTTCTGATGAACTCGGTCAACTTACAAAACAGGCGTATCAGAAGGTTGCTGGCTCACGCGCAATCGGACCAGAATTGAGTCTCGACGGAAATCACTCACGTAGCTTTGTCGTTTTCTTGGATGGCGTCCGACGCCTGATTTCCTGAGGGAGAGCACCGTTGAGTGGCCGGAGTTGCGTTTTCGAGTCCCCGGTACCGCGCCGGTTACTCGCCCCTGCTGTGTACGGTCGAAGACGCCCGAGTCCACCCAGCCCAAATCGGCAGTAACTTCTGCAACTCGTCACGGCATGGGTGTGAATGCTCTGTCCATTGGGTGCGAGGAGCCGTCGATGATCAACCCCACAGCAGCTTCTTCGTGGCGAGCAGTTCGCGGGTGAAGCCTTCGATGATGTTGGGGGCTCCGCCGCCGGGGAGGACTTCCCAAGTGTAGGTTTCGACTTCGAGGTGGGGGGCGTAGTGGAGTTCGGGGAGCGTGGCGAGGGCCTGCTTCAACTCGCCGCGCGTGGTGCCGAGCGGGCCGAGGTGTTCGGCATCGACCGGGACGTGGAAGTGGACTCGCCACATCGGCGCGTCGCGGAACTCGGCGGACGGTGACGACGTGAGCTGTTCGTCGAGATCGACCTGCGTCACCGTGCGGCTGGCGTTGAGTGTCGGTTTCGATTTCTCCGCATCGTCCAGTCGCGCGAACGTCTGGTGCAGGTAGCGCGGTTCGACGTAGCGGGACAGGATGCGACGTGCCTCTTCGTTGCGGCCGGGGTCGGCGATTTCGATTGCGCAGGTGATGTGAACCTTGTTGATGCGGATGTCGGCGGCGGCGAGGGAGCGGATCGAGGCGGGAACGTCCTCAAACTCGACGGCCTGATGGCACACGTCGTAGCAGACGCCGAGATGCTCGCGCACCTCATCGAGCGCGCGGGCATCGGCCGCTCGGGTGCGAAGGCGTTCGAAGAACGAGAGCGTTTCGGGGGTGGTTTCGATCACGCAGAGCGGCTCGGGTTCGATGGCGAGGCGGATCAGCCGGCCGGTCTCGTGGTGGAGGCGGCTCAGTCCGCGAGCCAGTTCGATCAGTTGGTCCGCGCAGCGATCCGCGAAGTCGGCGGGATGCTCGAACAGTTTGAAGCCGAGCGGGACGGTTGAGATACTGCCATCCACGCCCTCGGGCAGAAAAGTCGCCAGCACGCGGGCACACGCCAGCGTGTAGTCGAGCCGGTTCGGCTGCGACCAGTCGGGGAGATAGACGTTTTCTTTGACGCGTGCCGAATGAAAGTCTCCGTAGGGGAAGGCGTTCAGCGTGTAACACGTCAGCCCGCGCGAGCGCAGTCCGTCGGCGAACCGTTTCACGCCATCGGGCGTTTGCTCCAACTCGCGAATCACCGGCGCGGCGAGCCACAATCCGGCGGCCAACTCAGAACCGTAGTTGGCTTTGATCGGCAGCGTGTAACGGTCCAGACCGTCCTCGACCTCGGCGACCGACCGGCCGGGATGGACGTTGGTGCAATAGCTGAGCGGCAGGGAACTGATCGTCATGGAAATGGCTCTTGGCAAGACTGGGCGGCAAGTGCCGGCGGGTGTGACATCAGGGCAATCGCCAAAATCATTGTGGAATGTTCCGATTTCAACAAGGCGATGGTGCTTGTCCGGTTTTTTCAGTGCCGCACACCAACCCGCAGCATAAGCGAGGGCGTTGTCACGGTTCGCCCTCGCTTACGCTGCGGGTTGGTGTGCGGCACCGCGTTCTCTCCATGAGGAGGCTGTAAATAATCCGGCCCTGACACCTTGGCGGTCGTCGATTGTTTCACCGGCAGGCCGTTCGTAGGATGTCGGCCCTCGTGACCAGACCGCCTTTGACCAAGGATCAAGTGCCATGCAGTTTGAGACTCGTTGCGTTCATGTCGGTGTCGAT
>JAYUFF010000180.1:0-6708 GCA_043738825.1 Schlesneria sp. | reverse complement strand
GAGTCGTTAGGAAATGTCAATCGGGATGACAGGATTCGAACCTGCGACTTCCTGGTCCCAAACCAGGCGCTCTAGCCAAGCTGAGCTACATCCCGAAGAGGCGGACAGTCTAGGAGCGGCACCGCACAACGTCAACAAGGTCCGGCAAACCTCTAGGGCAATCGTCTGTTTCAAAGTCGGGTGGGATACGTCCTGTCCAGCTTCAAACGGGCATTGGCCCTGGCAAACCTCTTTTCACAGCAACGTCGCCTCGTTCCACGCTCTTCCCCTCCCCTCGCCCCGGACACCGCCATTTCGGTGGTGGGTGAGGGTCGAGTCAGGGACACGCCGAGACGACCGTGACCGCTCAAGCCGCGCGATGCAGCTTGCCCACGATGCGCTCGAAGTCGTCGCTCGTTTGGAAGTCGATGATGATCTTGCCGCGATCCTTCGCCGCCAGCTTGATCTCCACCGGCGCGCCCAGCCAGTCGCGAAGCTGATCGCGCAGGCTGAGCACATGCGGTGTGAGTTCCACCACGGCGGTCTCGGACTTGGGCTTCTTCCCCTTCAGCGGGACGACGCCGTCATCCAGACTCGCGTTCAGTTCGCGAACGGCTTCCTCGATCTTGCGAACCGACAGCCCTTCCTTCTGAATCCGTTCGCACAGCGTCACGCGATCGGACTCGTTCTTGAGTGACAGCAGCGCGCGGGCGTGCCCCGCCGTGATCTTGTCCGACCGCAGATCGGCCTTCACCGCCTCGGGCAGTTCGAGCAACCGGACCATGTTGCTGACCGTGGACCGGTCGAGGCTCAGCCGGCGCGACAGCTCTTCGATCGAGCAGCCGTACCGTTCCAGATAGCCCTGAAACGCGACGGCCTTTTCCAGCACATTCAAATCCTGCCGCTTGAGGTTCTCCTCCAACGCGACTTCGCTGACTTGCTGATCGGTCAGCGCGAGAACTCGACACGGAATCTGTTGCAGCCCGGCCTTCTTCGCCGCGATCAGGCGTCGCTCACCGGCGATCAACTGATAGCCACCGCCCGCCGAACGGACGAGCAGCGGTTGCAACACGCCGTGCTGACGGATGCTGTCCGCCAACTCGTTGATCGCCGCCTGATCGAAGTCGTGTCGAGGCTGAAACGGATTGCGTTCGATCAGATCGACGTGAATGTCCGACGAACTGCTCTCGCTGTCGTTGTCCGAGCCACCCATCGCGGCCGTGCCGAGCAAAGCGTTCAATCCGCGTCCGAGTCGGCGTCGCGACGGCTCCTGCGTTCCCAGGTCGTCCATTTCAAACCTTCCTTGGTAAATGAGGTGTCTCACCCCCGGAGCGTCCGGGTCACGAGGCACGTTGAATTGTCAGAGGGGGAAAGGGTGCGGGGTTATATCTGCGAAACGGCGAGCGGGACAAGACGAAGTTCTGCCGACATTTCCGACACGCCAGCACCGCTGGTGAGAAGACCGTGACCCCGCGTGAAGTCCATCAAAATGGCCGTTCGCCGCGACTCCGATCCCGGCGCTGTTGAACAGTTCATTTCTTGTCTGCCATCGGCACCAGCCGCGCGTAATCGACTCCGACCATGTATGCCTTCGCCGCGTTGGGGTTGGCACCCATGATCTGGAAGCCGAGTTTGTGAGTGCCTTTGGTGAGGTTTTTCGCGGGGAGGGACAGCACGCCGGTGGTGATGACATCGGGTTCGTTGAAGCAGTCGATGGGGCCGCCCAGCGGTTCGTTGTCGATCAGAACCTGGACGATGCCGTAGTCGCGGGCCATGCAGAGGACGAGTTCGATGTCGTAGGCACCGTCTTTCGCGACGGGCAACTCCAGTTCGAGCTTGTCGTTCGGTTTGGCTCCGGTCCACCAGAGATGGTCGTTGCCCGACCAGCGGTCTTTGGTGAAGCCGCCCATGCCTTGACTGACCGCGTTGCCGCCGGTCTTGCCGATGATTTTCATCGCCTCCCCTTCGAGAGCGTCCGGGACTTTGCCGGTCTTCGCGTCAATGGGAGCCTTCGGCCCGCGCATCGCCACCTGGTTTGGTGTGCCGAGATACGCGATCAGGTCGCGCTGCTCATCGGGCGTCAGTTGGTTGAGCTGTCCCTCGGGCATCAGCGACAACTCGGACAGTTTCCGTTCGTCGATGTCGGTCTTCGCGACGACGACCGTGTCGTTGATCGTGCGGATCGTCACCGCGCTGTCGGTCTCCTTCAGAATCAGGCCCGAGACGACTCGGCCATCCGTCGTGGCAATGACCGTCATGCGATAGTCCTTCCCGACGATGGCCGACGGGTCGAGGACGTTCTCCAGAATGTAATCGAGGTTCGCCCGATTGGAGCCGGTGATGTCGGGGCCGATCTTGCCCCCCTCGCCAAACAGAATGTGACAGGCCGAACACGTCTTCGTGAACAGGCGGCGACCATTACTCAGGTCGGCCGACTTCAGCCGCGCGGTCGTCAGCGCGGCCTTGTGCTTGACGATCAGTTCCAGCTTGTCCTTCGCGGTTGCTCGAATCTCGCCCCAGACCGACGTAATGCGTTTGGCTAGGGAGTCATCCTTGAACCCGAGCAACTGCTGGACGTGATAGGCATGCACGTCGGTGCGCGGCACGTCTCCTTTCTCGATCGCGTCGAACAGCTTGTTGGCCGAGCCGGGTCGCGCGACGAGCGTGTTGATCGCGTCCCGCTTCTCGGCGTCGTTGAGCTTCACGTACAGCGTGAGGATCGCGGGCGAAGTGGCCGCGTCGTCGAAGGCCGCCAGCGCGCGCAGAGCCGGCCCGCGCAGGGCCACTTCGTTCAAAGCCGCTCGCAACGCGGGAGCCGCCTCCGTGTCGCGGCCCTTCACGAGCAGATCGAGCGCCCGCTGGCGTTGCTCAACGGATTGCTTGGCATCGGCCAACACAGTCCTCATGCGGGGCAGAATTCGCTTGTCACCAAAGGCCACGGCCAGTTGATCGGCCTTCTCGCGCACGGCTCCATCGTCGCTCTTGAGCAACTTGTCATACGCGGGCGTCCACGCGGCAGGCTGAGGCACATTGACTCGCCCTTCCAATGCGATCCTCATCTCATCGAGCAGCATCTGCTGAGTCGCCACGTCGGTCACTGAAGCCAGCCATTCGACGGGAGCGTTGATCGTGGTGTCGGTCGCTGCCGCGCGACGAACGATGAATCGCGAAACCTGCTCAATCTTGGATTCCTTCGCCAGCGCGATCGCCTTCGCCGGATCAGCCGCGACGAGTGGTTCGATTCCGTACCAAAGGACGAGCGGCAGGTTGTGGTCTTCGGCGTCGTCGCCTCGCGACATCAGCGCCGCTGCCAAGTCCCAGCGTTGTTCAACAGGTAGCCGTTGCAGCGCCGATGCAAGATACAGTCGGACCACCGGCGAGGCGTCGGCCTTGGCGAGTTGCACAAACTTGCCCCGTGTGCTGTTGGCAATCGTGCGATCTTCGAGTTCCAGTTGGATCGCCCATGCTCGCAGGTATTCACTGTTTGGTCCTTGTGCGTCAAGTATCTCCCACAACACACCGGGGCCAACGCCACTCGTGGCATGCATGGTCCACAGCGCACGCAGCTTGCGACTCACATCGGGAGCCTTGTCGAAGAATTCGCGCAACATCCCTGACGCCTCTTCGCGAACGGCAGCAGCCCCTTCCTTTGACGGCGCATCTCTGACGGTTGCGAATCTTTCCTGTAACTTGCGACGAGCCATTCGCACGTACCACTCATTGGGATGACTGTGCAGCAGGACCAGATCGATGTGCTGCCCGCTGTTGAGCTTCGCCAGATCATTCCGTGCCTTGTCTTTCGCCTCCGGCCCTCCGCCCTGATGCCTCACGTTGTAGATGCGGCCATTCGTCCTGTCCCAGATCTCGGGGTTGGTGCGATGGCAGGCGTTCTTGTCGTACCAGTCGATCAGGTAGACCGAGCCGTCCGGGCCGTACTTGAGATTGATGCCTCGGAACCAATGGTCGTTGGCGATCAGGAAGTCGGGGGCGCGGCGACCGATGAAGCCGGAGCCGGCGCGGTCGAACCGACAGACGTTGATCCGGTTGCCATGCACGTTGTCCATGAAGATTTGGTTACGGTACTGCGGCGGAAAGTTGTCGCCGAGATAGATCATCGCCCCGGCGTGAGCATGTCCGCCTCCCGCCGCCAGCGTGTCGGCAGGAGCATGCGGTTCGTGGCCCCACCACGCATGGTCTTGCAACCGACCGACGTAGTGCAGGTGATCGGCGATCGTCTGGATGTCTTCAAACGTGTACGGGTTGAAGTGCTGGCCACCCTGTCGGTGATAGCGGCCTCCCTGAACCATGTGCCACAGGTGGGGGATGACGCATGCCGTAATGAACGCCTGGCCGTGGTCATCGAAATCGACGCCCCACGGATTGCTCGTGCCGTGCGAGAAGACTTCAAACAGATGCTTCGTCGGATGGTAACGCCAGACGCCCGCGTTCAGCCCCTGCCGGTCCTCATCCTTCGTCCCCGGCTTGCCAACCTTCGAGTGAGTGAACACACCGTGACAGCCATACAGCCAGCCGTCCGGCCCCCAGATGAAGGCGTTCAGAACCTCATGCGTGTCCTGCCAGCCGAAGCCGTCGAGCAGGACGGTCGCTCCGGGAGGGACATCCTTCGGAAATTGCAGAGTGGGTGACAAGGGGACAAGGGGAGTGGGGGATGAAGACTCCTTCCCCTTGTCTCCCGTTCCCCTTGTCCCCTTGTCCTGCATACCGTCCGGCACATCGTCTCCATCCCGATCCGGGATGAACATCAAATACGGAGCCGCTCCAACCCAGACGCCGCCGAAGCCGAGTTCCAGCCCGCTGACGAGATTCAATCCCTCAATGAAGACCGTGCGTTTCTCAAACGTCCCGTCGCCGTCGGTGTCTTCGAGGATGATGATCTTGTCTTGGCCTTCGCCCTCCTTCGCGCGGTTGGGATAGGTGTGAGCCTCGGCCACCCACAGGCGGCCGCGCGAGTCGATCGTGAACGCGATCGGCTGATGGACGAGCGGCTCACCCGCTGCGAGTTGAACTTTGAATCCGTCGGGAACGGTCATCGCGGCGGCGGCCTCTTGCGGCGAAAGCCCCTCGGCGGCGGCCACGACCTTCTTCGGCTGAGCGGCTTTGAATTCCTGCTCGTTGACCTTGGCAATTTTGTGTCGCAGGACGTGAGCACCCTTCATCCCACCGACCACAATGTCGGGCAGCTTGTCGCCGTCGATGTCTCCGACGCTCAGTTGCCGCCCGATGCCGGATTCATCGTCGGCGCGATACGGAACCCAGTCGATCCCGCTCTTGCCTCGCACCAGCTTGAACCAGTAGACGACGGCCCCGGCGTCCCACATCGGTGACTGACGGTGATGAGACCAGTACGTCTTGCCGGTGACGATGTCCTTCAGACCGTCACCGTCCATGTCGATGAGTGCGACGGCATGCGGCTCGGTGAAGAGGACGCCATACGGATTGTCCTCGGCCTTGTCTCCCATGATGACGTGCTTCTTGAAGTCGATCGCATCGCCGTCTTTGACCTGCTCGAACCACGCGAGTCCATACGTGTGAGCCGCCAGGCTGGTGATGACGTCGTTGTCGCCGTCGCCATCCACGTCGTAGGCGAACATGTCAGCTCCGCCCGGCCCGGCGAACTGGAACTTGTGACTCGTCCAGAGCGGATCGCCCTCGACCGACTTGGGCTGCTCATACCAGCCACCTTTCCAGATGACATCCTGCCGACCATCGCCGTTGACATCGCCAACGCCGAGACCGTGTCCGAACGGATACTCGCCGACGTTCTCGGAGATCGCGTGCCAGACCCACGGCCACGGTTGATCGGGCTTCATCAAGTCGAACGTTGCGTAGCCGAATTGGCCCGCGTGGTTGCAGACCAACTCAGGCTGCTCGCTCGGGATCAATCTGGGCTGCGCGCTGCCAACGAGGTTCACGAACTGAGGCGACTCGTTCCCCACGCCGTCGAAGACCTTGCGCGTCATCCAGTGCGGAGCCTCACCGACTGTCTTGCCGGGGTTCACATACAACACCGCCGGTGAACCGGGCAGCCCGACGCTGACCAGATCGTTCCACCCGTCGCCCGTGAAGTCGTGGACCCACGTGAAGAAGTTGGTCGAGTACCCGTCGCGATTCTGCGGCTTGGGGTCATAGATTTCGTGCTGCTTGGTGAACTCCGGCCCCTCAAACCAGAGCGGCCCGTGGACGACATCCGGCTTGCCGTCTTGGTTGATGTCGCCGAAGCTCGCCCCCTCGGAGAAGTAGACCTCGGTGAGCTGCTGCCGCTCGAACCGATGGACCTGAAAGTCCTCGGCCCGTGCGTCTCGCAGCGACATCGCACAGCAAGCGGCCAGACAACACAGCGAGGCAACAGAACGGTGGCGCATGGTGGGGCTCGCGAGAAGTTCAATGAGCGGCAAATCGACGCCGGGAAGTATGCCGTCCCGTGTCGCGGACAACAAACGATGGAAGGCGACTCTCGCTCGTAGCCTATGCTGCCAGCTTGTGTGACTTCTCGTGAGACATGTGACTTCTCGTGAGACCGCAGGAGTCAGAGTACGAGTAAGAGGCCAAGTGTCAGTAAGAAAGAAGACGCACAGGCTGTCGGGTGCAGTCGCTAATCGGCGGACGGAGTCACAAAGCGAAGGCAGCGAATAGCCGTGGGCGTCAGCCCAATGGCACTTACTTTACTAACCCGCAGCGTAAGCGAGGGCGATGACAAGAGGCGTTTTC
>JAYUFF010000179.1:0-2547 GCA_043738825.1 Schlesneria sp. | reverse complement strand
GGGACCAGCTCGCTTCGAGCGCCGGCCCACCCTGAAGAAACTTTCGAGAATTGATGGTGGGCCGGCGCGGCGAAGCGCCGCTGGTCCCACCCTACATTTTGTGCAATTTCAAACGGGACGGAGCCGTGACCAAGGGGTCCGGACTACTGGACGACAGTCTGCGGCCGAACTACTCTGGCCTCTCGCTCACGCCAGCGTCTCGACTCGCGACCGTTCTCTGAGGCTCCGTTCATGGCCGATTCCAAGATCTTCACGCCGTCCCAGGCTTCCATTCCGACAGCGAATGGTGAGCCGGTGGCCGCGCCGCCGCAGACCATCATCCTGCAATCGGCTCCCGGTTTCTGGCGAAGTTGGACCGTGCGGCTGCTGCTCGCCGCACTCGGTTTTTCGGTGATGTTCAACATCGGTCTGTTCAGCGCCTACCGCGAATACTTCGCGAACGCCGAACCGCCCGACGAACGATTTCACTCGGGCAGCGAGACTTCCCGCGACAAGATTGCGCTGTTGCAGGTCGATGGCACGATCATGCCCCCCTTCACCGAGCGACTGCTCAAGCAGATCGAGCGAGTCGGCAAGGACGACGATGTGAAGGGCGTGCTGCTGGTCGTGGACAGCCCCGGAGGTTTGGTGGCCGATAGTCACGAGATCTATCACCGCCTGAAACAGGTTTCCGGAAAGAAGCCGATCTATGTGCAGATGAAACGCATGGCGGCATCGGGCGGCTACTACATTGCGATGGGAGCGGGGCCGCAGGGCCGCATCTTCGCCGAGCCGACCACGTGGACCGGCTCGATCGGCGTCATCATTCCGCGCTACGACTTCAGCAAGCTGGCTGAGAAATATGGAGTCAGCTCCGAGCCGCTGAAGACGGGCGAGTTCAAGGACGCACTCAATCCCTTCCGTCCGATGACAGACAACGAACGCAAGCTGTGGGAGAACATCCTCGACCAAGCGTTCCAGAAGTTCATCAGTGTCATCGACGAGAACCGCGAGGGCCTCGACGCCGCCGCCGTCAAGGTGCTGGCCACGGGACAAATTTTCACGGCCGACGATGCCAAACAGAACAAGCTGATCGACGAAATTGGCTACGAGGACGATGCCCTGAAGGCGCTGAAGGAGAAGCTGAAGTTGAACGACGCCCGCGTCATCACGTATCACTCGCCCCTGACGCTGGTCGAACAGATTTTGGGAAGTGCCGTGAAAGTGAAGCAGCCGGTCGATCCGATCAAGACCCTGATCGATGCCAGCGTCCCCCGCGCGCTGTACCTCTGCTCGTGGTGGCCCGCGTTGCCCGAGTGAGGTCGCCGTCAATCATCCAGCGATTCCGTGGCGAGGGCGATGTGGCCGGTGTCACTCGGCCGATTACGGTTTGAATTCCGGCTGTCCGGCGGGCTTCGTTTGTTTCTCGAACCATTCGTGTTCGGGACGGGCGAGGATGTCGTCGATGGCCTTGCGAACCGAGGTCGCGGCTGCGGCGTTGCCCGCTTTCTCGGCGTGGTCGGCGACGGCGCGGGCTTGGGGAATGAGTTCCTTGTAGAACCGTTCGGCCACCTCAAACATGCCGTGCCAGTGCGCGTAGTCGGGAGCCATCATCGAGGCCCCGTGTCGAGCACGGCGGCCCTCGTGATGCCAGAGGTAGAACCACGTCCACTCGATCTCTTCATCGAACTCCATCGGCGTGAGCAGCTTGTTTGAGCGGAGTGCGCCGATGATCTTCAGGCCGGGCTTGGCGAACTTCTCGTTGTAATTGACCACGAAGTCGTCGTACTGCTGATAGAACGATTTGATGTAGCTGTCGCTGTGGCAATGGGCGCAAACCTGCTGCATGCGGCCTCGCTTCACGTCCGACGATTCCGTCACGAGCGTCTTGCGCAGTTCGGGGTCGGTTTCCTTGACGACTTCGCCATCGGCACCGGTGTCGAGTTTCAGACTGACCGGAGGCCGGTTCGTCCACGAGATCCGCTCGCCAGCGTTGTGTGTCACCTTTCGACCGTTGCGACTGTTCGCCGACATGTGACAGGTCGCGCACGTCGGGGCTTGCGAATAGTCCTCGCCCAACACCCAGTCCTTGGAATCGAGGTTCATCTTCAACACTAGGTCGCGATAGGCGACGCCGTGCTTGGATTCCTCATAAATCTCCTTCTGCGGATGATCGGGTCCGAGATGGCACTTGCCGCAGTTCTCGGGCTGACGCGCGCGGCGGGGTGAAAAGTCATGCCGGGAGTGACACGCCGAGCACGATCCCAGCGAGCCATCCAGATTCAGGCGACCAACGCCGGTGTTCGGCCAACTCGCGGCCGTGAGCTGCGGACGTCCCGACTCATCCCGTTTGATCTTCGTCACGGCCTCCAGATTCGTCGGCTTTCCGTCGGCATCGGGTTTGAAATCATCGACCGTCAGCGAGCCTCCATCCTTGGACTCCAACGCGATCTTGCTGCCGTGGCACTGCTGACAGCCGACGGTGGCACTCACCATGCCGTTCACCTTGTCAACGGCATGTCCGGGCGTGGGTGAGTGCGGATTGAACGGCACCCGCGAACCTTCCAC
>JAYUFF010000178.1:0-2548 GCA_043738825.1 Schlesneria sp. | reverse complement strand
CCTTCGCTTGCGCGTCAGGCTTCTATGGGTAAGTTTGTTTCTTGCCGGTCGCCCAAAGAAACCAGACACGATCAGGACTCCAAGCCGCCCCCGCGCAGACGTTCATTCCGATCGAACTCGACCATCGCGTTGATGACTTCGTCCATGTTGCCGATGACGATCTGATCGAGCTTGTGGAGGGTCAGATTGATGCGGTGATCGGTCAGGCGGTTTTGCGGGAAGTTGTACGTGCGGATGCGTTCGCTGCGATCGCCCGATCCGACCAGCGTGCGGCGCTGGGCGGAGCGTTCCTTGTCGAGCGCCTCCTGCCGGGCTTCCATCAGCCGGCTGCGGAGCACTCGCATCGCCTTGGCCTTGTTCTTGTGCTGGCTCTTCTCGTCCTGAATGCGGACGACGATGCCGCTCGGGATGTGAGTGATGCGGACGGCCGACTCGATCTTGTTGACCTTCTGCCCACCAGGCCCGCCGGCGCGCATGGTGTCGATCTGAAGGTCTTCGTCGCGGATCTCGATGTCGATGTCGGTGGCCTCGGGCATCACGGCGACGGTGGCGGCGCTGGTGTGAACGCGGCCCTGTGTTTCGGTTTCGGGGACGCGCTGGACGCGATGGCCTCCGCTCTCAAACTGCAATTGGTGGAAGCACCCTTCGCCGGTGATCGACAGCACGACATCCTTCAATCCGCCCAGCTCGGTGACGCTGATTTCGAGCACCTCGAACTTCCAGCCTTTCGTCTCGACGTACTTCGTGTACATCTCGAACAGATCGCGGGCGAACAGCGCGGCCTCGTCGCCTCCCGTGCCAGCGCGAATTTCCATGATCAGGCTGCCGCGCGTCAGCGAATCGCCCGCCGTGACCATGTCTTCCAGATCGGTGCGCATGGCGTCGAACGTGGTCTGCAACTCGTCGCATTCAGCCTGAGCGTAGTCCCGGGTCTCGGCGTCTTCCGCCGAATCGAGCATCTCGCGAGCCGTGGACAGGTTCGCTTCGAGTTGATTGAACTCGCGAACCGTCCGGGCGACTTTCCCCAAGCCACCGTACTCGCGTTGCAACTCCAGCATGCGCGCGGTGTCGGAGAGAACCTCCTGGTCTTGGAGCAGCCGCTCCAATTCCTCGTATCTTGCCAGCTTGGCCTGTAGCACGGGAAACATGATGGGCGAACCGATGCGAACGCGGGATGCGATGGAATACCCAGCCGCAGGGGGACTGTTGAAATACACCGCCACCGAGTTCACCTCGGTGGTTCAACGGCTTTTGCACCACTCGCATGCCTCGACAAACAACAAGTAGTGCAAAAGCCGTCGAGCCACCGGGACAAGCCCAGTGGCGGGGTATTTCAACAGAACGCAGGCAGGAGCGGGCCACCTGCCAGTGAAGTACCGTCTCGTGGATGACACCCGGACGAAGACGACCCCGCTGGAAAACCGCAGCGTTTCGCGCGTCGCTAGCCTGGGGCCTTCTCGCCCTCAGCCTCGGCCTTCTGAGCCTCGGTTTTGCCCCAGTTGTACTTGCGCGTGAATTTCTCAACGCGGCCAGCAACGTCCATGATCTTCTGCTTGCCGGTGAAGAACGGATGCGAAGTGGAGCTGATATCGACCGTGATCAACGGATAGGTCTTGCCATCGATTTCACAGGTCTTGGCCTTATTGGTCTTGATCGTCGAACCGACCAGGAACTGCGCACCAGTCGAAGTGTCTTGGAACACGACCATTTGATAGTCGGGATGAATGCCTTGTTTCATGATCCGCATACCTGCCAAAAAATAAGTGGATGCTTCAACGGCACAGAGCCAATTGCGCGTGGAATACCGAAGCACATCCCTGCGATTCGCCGGACGAGAAGTCACTCGCGGTGCAAGAGTTTAGGTATCAGACGCGCTGCCTGCAAGTGAGTCGAACTGTTGAGCGGAGTTGGCCCGAATCTTGGCCAACAAACGAGTTAGAGCAGGCTCATCGAGTCCGGATCAGGTGGTCAAGTCGTCAATTCGGGTTGACCGCGAAGACTTTGCTGCGTTCGTAGAGCCTGCTGATCGCAAGGGTGATACCTCACGCCGAGTAATCGTTTTGCCGGGTGTAACGCCGACACCGATACTGATGGCGAGACCTGACAGCCCGCCATCGCGCAATCGGTGGGCCATTCGAGGTTGGTTTGGACGGTCGCTTCTGTGCAGTGGCACAGCGCCAGCGTGCAATCGGTTGGCGACCGACCTCGGTTATTTGGAGCGAGCAACGGGGTTGCGACGCTGGACAGGGAACAAATCCAAGAACAGGAGTTTGAGATGTTTGGCCTGAAGAAACTTCGATTTGTCGATATCGGGACAGGACTGTCCATGATATTCGGCACGGCAGGGTTACTCGTCGCGAGTGCCCTGCATGCAGAGGAACCGGGGTTCTGCGCTCCGGCTCCCAGTCGCACCGTGATCCAAGGTGGTGGCTGTTGCGACAAGGTGTATGAAGACGCTGCCGAGCGTCTCAAGAACATGAATCCCGGCTGCTGTGCTCCGGCTGCGTGTACTCCGGCGGCTTCCGTCTGCGATCCCAACGCCCTGTTC
>JAYUFF010000177.1:0-2554 GCA_043738825.1 Schlesneria sp. | reverse complement strand
TGGCTCGGGATGGCGTTGTTCGCGCGGAGACTTCGACCGCTTGGGAGCCGCCGGATGGTCAGGCTCACTTCGCGCCGAAAGCAAAAAACGTCGTCTGGTTGTTCATGAACGGCGGCGTCTCGCACATGGAGAGCTTCGATCCGAAGCCCGAGCTGACGAAGTACGGCGGGAAGTCGATCAACGAGACGCCGTACCAGGACGCTCAGAATCCAGAGAAGCTCAAGCTGGCTCGCGTGACCGTGGTGAATGACGCCAACGGCCAGCAGCGCAACAAGCTCTATCCGCTTCAAGTCGGACACCGGAAGTACGGGGAGGCGGGGATCGAACTGAGCGACTGGGTGCCGCACATGGGAAGCTGCGTGGATGACCTGTCGATCGTCCGGTCGATGTGGACCACCGACGACAACCACGGCGCGCAGACTCAATTTCACTCCGGCCGCCACATGCTCGACGGTGAGTACCCGACGCTCGGCGCGTGGGTCCATTACGGGCTGGGCAGCCTCAACGACAACCTGCCTCAATTCATTTCGATGGGCAATCGCGAGTACTGGAATGCGAAGGACGGGCATTATCTCGGTCCGGCTCACGACGCGATTCCGATCCGCGTCGATCCCAACAACCCGCTCGACTTCGGCAAGCCCGCGAACGGCCTCAGTCCGGAGGAGCAGCAGATCGGCTTCGACCTCGTGGGAGGACTCAACCGGCTGAAGGGGGTCGAGTACCCGAACGACACCGCGCTGGCGGCGCGCATCAAAGCCTATGAGCTGGCCTTCCGGATGCAGACCTCGGTGCCCGATGTCTTGAATCTGAATGTCGAGACGCAGGCGACTCAGCAGCTTTACGGATTGGACGATCCCGCGACGCGCGACTTCGGCATGCAGATGCTTGCGACGAGGCGGTTCATCGAACGAGGCGTTCGTTTCATTCAGGTGCAACACGGAGCCGGTGGGGCCGGAGTGTGGGACGCTCACGGCGGGCTGAAGGCCAATCACGAACGCAACTTCAAAGCGGTCGACAAGCCGGTTGCGGGATTGCTGAAGGATCTCAAGCAGCGAGGTCTGCTCGATTCGACCATCGTCCTCTTCGCCAGCGAGTTCGGCCGCACTCCGGGAACACAGGGTTCAGACGGTCGCGATCATCACATTTATGGCTTCTCCGTCTGGATGGCCGGCGGCGGGATCAAGGGAGGCATCGTGCATGGAGCTACCGATGAGATCGGCTTCCACGCCGTCGAGAACCGGCACTACGTCACCGACATCCACGCGACCATCCTGCATCAACTCGGCCTCGACTCCCGCCGCCTGGAAGTCCCCGGCCGCAAACGACTCGACATCGACCACGGAGCGCCGATCCGCGAGATCCTGGCGTAAACTTGAAACTAGCCCGACGCGCAAGCGAGGGCTTCGCTGTGATCGAATGTTCAGCCCTCGCTTGCGCGTCGGGCTAGTTTTTTTCTCTATCAACGCACCGATGACGCGACCTTGGCCAAGTGGAACAACCGATGAACCCCAGCCGAACCCGACGGCAATTCCTGAAGCAGTCCGCAGAGATGGTCGCCGTTACGACAGCGGCCTCCGCGTTTGGCATGTGTACTCTCGCCGAAGAGAAGCCGACGAAATCGGCAGGCTGGAAGGCGGGCTTGGCTCGCGCGATCACCACGCCCGAGAAGGCGGTCTGGCTGGCGGGTTACGGGTCGAAGCGATCGCCCGATGGGAAGCTGCACGATCTGTGGATGAAAGCGTTGGCGCTGGAGGACGCCGTCGGTCATCGCGCGGTGCTGATCACCAGTGACTTTCAGGGCGTGCCGAAGGGGATGAGCGATCGCGCGTTCGAGCAGATGGAAAAGAAGTTCGGCCTGAAGCGCGAACAGGTGATGTTCACGTTCTCACACAATCACTGCGGGCCTCGGTTGGGAGACGATCTGATCGACTACTACCCGATCGAGGCCGAGCAGGTTGAGCTGGTCGCCGAGTACACAGCGCTGATGGTGACGAAAGTCGTCGCGCTGGTTGGCGAGGCGATTTCAAAACTCGCGCCGGCCAGTTTGCAGATCGGCGAGGGACAGGCGACGTTCGCCGTGAACCGCCGTAACAACCGCGAGGCCGATGTCGCGTCGCTGCTTGCCAACGGAACGCCGCTCGTCGGACCGGTCGATCATGCCGTGCCGGTGATGACGGTGACTCGGCCCGACGGAAAGCTGGAGGCGATCTTGTTCGGCTACGCCTGCCATCCGACGACGCTCAACTTTCTCACGTGGTGCGGCGACTATCCCGGTTTCGCGCAGTTGGAGTTGGAGCAGGCTCATCCCGGCGCGACGGCGATGTTCGTCAACACCTGCGGCGGCGATCAGAACCCGCTCCCGCGACGCACGGTCGAACTGTGTCAGAAGTACGGCCACATGCTGGCGGTCGGCGTGGAAGAGGCGTTGAGGCAACCGCTCAAACCCGTCTCATCGGGTCTGCGCATGGCGTTCGAGATGATCGACCTGCCGTACCTGAACACCGTCACGCGCGAGGAACTGCAGGCGCTGCTCAAGGACTCCAACGCGATCAAG
>JAYUFF010000176.1:0-6737 GCA_043738825.1 Schlesneria sp. | reverse complement strand
GCAGCGAGTGCGGTGGCAAATTGAGTCTGGCCGAAGCAAAAGACAACGAGGCAGATTCTGTGACTGGCCCCCGCGTTGCCCTGGTGGGAACGGTGAATTTGAGGCGAGCAGCAGGACTTGTCGTACCGGAAATCGAAGCCTGACGCGCAAGCGAAGGATTGGTTGCCGAGCATCCTTCGCTTGCGCGTTAGGCTTCGATGGGTGAGCTTTTCTTGCCGGCGCCCAACGGGCTGCTCATCCCAGTCTGATCGGTACGACGATTCCTGCAGGTCATCACCTTCAGACACGCATCGGCTCGACGCCAGAGTGCGACCGTTCTGTTTCAAAGTTTGCCGAACGGATGATGTGCCCCATTCAATGGGGCGACAACCCGGCTGTTGAACTCAGAACTTGTGGACGTAACGCAGATTCAATTTGAATCCTTCCGGGCGGTTCTCGGCATCGGTTTCCCAGTACAGATTGCAGAAGACGTGTCTGGTCTGAGAGAAGCTTAGTATCGCACCCGGCCCGATCCCCAGTACCTGTTCACGAGAACCAGCCACATTGACACCGTTAGCTTGGGCATCTGTGGTTTGCTTCAGGTAATAACCATTCACGCCAACCCGCAACTTCTTCTCGATGACTTCGTGCTCGGCGGCGAAGTTGATGTGGAACGCATCGCCCGCCCTCGTGCTGGTCGTACCCGGTGGCGTGATGAACGGGTTTGGATCGTTGTTCTCGGCGCACCACAAATAGTGGGCTCGAAACGACACGGTGTCCTTGGGGGTGATGAACGCCGTCCCCGCCCAGTACGGATTGAACGAGAAGAAGTTCGCGCCCGGATTGACGACGGCGAGTGGACTGTACTCACCCGTCGGGATGTTGAACTGAGCTTCAATACGCTGTACGAATCGCGGTCCGTTCGGACCCATAATGGGATCGAACTGCAGGGCGGGACCAATCAGGAGATCGCCCACGCCGCTGTTGGCGGTCAGGGGAGCCGGTGCGGTGTTGAGATCCGCATTCACCAGCGGAATCAGCACATCGAGTGCGGGCTTGGCAGGAAGTTCAAAGTCGCCAATCTGCACATTGGAGTCCCACATGTAGATGAACTGCGTCAACGAAACCCAAACATCAAGATTCTGGTTTGGCAGTGGCAGCGGCGCACCGTTCGATCCCGTCAGCTTGTCTGCCGTGTAGTACGACACATACTGGGCGAAGTACAGCCCCGGTCCGGCAGGTGGCGCACCGTCGAGAAATGTGGTGAATCCCAGGTTCACGGGCGGCAGGCCCTGCGGCGACTGTCCCGATGCCGCCGAGTTGGCCACCGTCATCAACACGGTGGAGAAAAGGAGAAAGAGTCGGCCCGCTCGCATGTTCGGCATCCTTAGATTTGCCGAGTCACTGCCGTTTCCCCGAGCGAGCGTGCTGCGGAGCGCAACGTCAGAATCCTCAAGGCAAAGGATCGTCACTGAACGAGTGCCGATGCGTGGCAATTTCGGTCTACGCGAGTGTTCGTACCAATGACTTTTCCGGTCGAAACGACCGTGACCGCGCGACCTTCAGACTTCCGCCGACTTTGCCGGTGGCCGGCGCTTTGAATTGCGAATGCTCGTCACAATCCAGCGGGCGTTTGCCAAACGAAATTAGTTTTTCAATCGTGCCCGATACTTTTCATAGAACCGAGTCTGGCGGCTTTCGGGTTGGAAGGTTTGGCCTTCGATGAGGATGCCCTTGATCTGTGTTGTCTGTTGCAGAGGTGAGCCGTCGGTCAGGATGAGGTTGGCCGATTTTCCAACCGCCACCGAACCGATGCGGTCTGCGGTGCCGAGGATCTCGGCCGAGGTCAGCGTCACGCTGCGCAGCGCGACTTCGGCGGGCAGGCCATACGCGACCGCCTGGGCCGCCTCGAACGGGACGTTGCGACTGTTGGACGCGGTGTCGGAACGGAAGCAGAGTTTGACTCCCGCCTCGTGCAGCCGACCGGCATTCGCGTAGGGAGCATCAAACGGATCGTACTCTTCGACCGGCTTCCGCATCACGGGACCAATGATCACGGGGACACCGGCCGCCTTGATTTGATCGGCCACCTTCCAGCCATCGGTTGCGCCGCAGAGGACGATCTTGAGCTTCTCCTGCTCGGCAAACTTGAGGGCTTCGACGATCTCCTGTTTTGTATCAGCTTCGATAAAGACCGGCTTCTCACCGCGAATATAAGGCCGCAGCGCCTCGTAGCGCGGGTCGATGATGGAAAGGTTGAGGGTTGAAGGTTGAGGGTTGAGAGTCAGAGAAGTCGTTGCATCGGCGGCCTTCTCTTCGCTTTCTTTCTGACTTCTGACTTCTGACTTCTGACTTCTCCCGACTTCATAAAGCCGCGCCTCCTTCAGCCAACGCTTCAGGTCTTCGACCGGCTGCTTGCGTTCCTTGCCACTGGGCCAGTTGATGTGCAGGCCCAGTTCCATGTTCTGAACCATCTCGGGCATCGTCCAACCGGCGAGTTGCACGAGGGAGGTTTGCCCGGTGATGACACCGCCGCCGTGGGAACGGCCTGGGGAAGTCATGTTGCCGCCGCCGGACGGGAGCGCGAGGATCGTCGTGATGCCTCCCGCGCGGGCGACCGGGATCAATTCCGAGTCGGGGTTGATGGCGATGCCCGCGCGCAGATCGGGTTGAAACTGACCGATCTCGCCGATGTCGCTCGTTTCATGCACCTTGCCGATTTCGATCAGACCGACCGCTGTCCCGGCGTCGATCAATCCGGGGTAGAGGTGCAACCCGGTGGCTCCGAGGATCGCAAAGCCTGCGGGAATGGCGAGCGTGGCGGGACCAACAGCCGCGATCTTGCCGCCGTCGATCAGGACGACACCGTTCGGAATGTCAGCGGCATCGACCGGATGAATCGTCGCGCCAACGATGGCGTACTTCGAGGACTTCGCCGCAGCGAGGTCGATCTTGGTCACTCGCTCCTCCGGCTTGAGCAGCTTCAGTTCGACGGGTTTTGCCGAACGTGCGGCTCCCTGTTTAGACATGGCCGTTGGTTGGCGGTCGCGCGAGAAATAGACCTCGCCCGCGATTAGAGTTTGCTCGCAGTGTGAGAAGGCGTTGAACGGGTGGCCGCTGAAAATCGCGAGGTCTGCCTGCTTGCCGACCTCGATCGAGCCGAGGTGGTCGGCGAGGCCAAGCTCCTTCGCGGGGTTGAGTGTGATCGTTTGCAGGGCCGCGTCGGGGGGCATGTTGCCGTAGCGGATCGTCTTCGCCGCTTCGAGGTACAGATGGCGAATCAGCTCCCAGTCGTCGCTCTTGATGACCGAGTTGGCTCCCGCTTCGTGCAGCAGCGCGGCGTTGTGCGGGATCGCGTCGAAGGCTTCGACCTTGTAGGCCCACCAGTCGGCGAACGTGCTGCAACTGGCTCCGTGCTTCACGATCTCGGGAGCGACTTTGTAGCCCTCCAACACGTGCTGCAACGACCAGACGCGGATGCCGTGACTCTCGGCCACGCGCAGCAGCATCAGAATTTCATCGGCTCGATAGCAGTGCGAGTGGATGAACTTTTGGTGGTTGATGATGTCGGTCAAGGCTTCGAGCCGCAGGTCACGTCGCGGGGGGAGGAGGGAGTCGAGAGTTGAGAGACGAGAGTCAAGAGCCGGAGAAGGCGCACCGCCCGCCTTCTCATCTCCAGCTCTCGACTCTCCACTCTTCACTCTCGTCTCTTCTCTGGCTCTTGCCTCTCCGCTCTCTGCTCTCGACCTCGTCTTCTCATACTCCATCCAGACACGCCGATAGTCGAGTGCTTCGAGGAACGCGCGGTTGAGAGTCGCCTCGACACCGAGTCGCGTGTTCGGGAAGCGGCCTTGGCGGAACTTCACGTTCTCGCCGAGAGCGAACTTCACGCCCGAATGTGCGCCGGGGAAGAGGTGCTCGGCGGCGCTCGTGCCATGCTTCAACTGCACGACCGCGTCCTGACCGCCGATGCAGTTGGCCGAGCCGTGCAGCAGGCGAGCGGTCGTCACGCCACCGGCCAGCGCGCGGTATTCGGAGGCGTCGGCGGAGTTGACCACGTCGCGGACTCGCACCTCGCAGACGATGGACGAGGTCGCTTCGTTCACGCCGCCGATGCCGTTCGAGATCATGATGTGGCTGTGCGTGTCGATGATCCCCGGCATGACGAAGCGGCCGGTCGCGTCGATCACCAACATGCCTGGCTCGGGCATCAGATCGGGACCGATCGCCGTGATCGTTCCGCTCTTCACGAGGATCGAGTGGTTCGGCAGCGTCTTGCCAGTCGCGGTCAGCACCGTCCCGCCCTTCACGAGGACGTTGCCTCCCGTTTGAATCGGCCTCGCGCGGCGGTCCTCGGGAAATTCGACGGGCTGCTCGGTCATAGCAGTCTCGCTCCGCGAAACGCCCGCCGTCGGAGCATTCGCGGGCTGAGTGGCATCGGCCGCGTTCGCATTGAAAGCGTTGGCAACGTTCGCTTGGGTGGCCGGGGCTGGAGCCGCCTTGGGCGAAACCCCCGCTCCAGCCCCGGCCACCCCGCCGGTCTTCCCGTCTGGCTCATCGACTCCTTCAATCGTGGTGAGCTGGATCGCGGAGTTGCCCTGCGGTTTGGAGTCGATTCGTTTCGCGCTCCACTTCGTCACGGCACCGAACGGCGACTTCAAGTGGCCTCGCAGTTCCGTAGGGTGGGCACTGCCCACGGGATCGCTCGGCATCGGATCGCTCGGCATCGGAGTGTTCGGCGTCGGGGTGTTTCCAACCGCGCTGGTGGGCGGTGCCCACCCTACGGTGTCGAACTTGAGTTGGATCGTGTTGTCGCCCGCACCGATCGAGACGACGAACTCGATCCCGTCGTGCGTCGCCTTGCCCGATGAGAGGCGTCCGTCGCCTTGATCGCTGTGGAAGCGGCCGGACAATGTGCGGTCGGTTTGGGTCAGCTCCAACTCGCCACGCAGTTTGCCGTCGGCCGAGTCGATCTCGACGGACCACGTTCCCGCGACTTGCAGCGGCAGCGGTTCGCCGGGCTTGGTCGGTTCAACCGGCTTCGCGTCCTTGTGGTACTCGTAGCGTTGGCCGTTGATGACGACATGCCGCACCTTGGCGTGTTCGTTGTCGAACGAACCGGTCATCGCGATGAAGTACGCCGGCTTGCCGACGGCAATCGTGCCGAGTTCTCGTTCGAGTCCGAGCATCGCCGCAGGCTGAGTCGTCAGCGCGGCCAACGCCGCATCGCGGTCGAGGCCGTTCGTAATCGCCTGCCTCACTCCCTTGAGAACGTCTGCTGGAGACTTCGCCTCGCGCGAGGAGATCGCGAACCGGACGCCCGCCTTGTGGAGTTCGGCCAGCCCCGAGACTCGCTCCTTCCAAACTTGGCGCTTGTGTTCGCGGACGCGCTGCGGTTCGGGCAGGTCGGTGATGAGTTCATCCACGACCGAAGAGTCGCTGTTCGACTTGTCCTTCGCGTCGCTCTTCGCTGGCTTGGGGGCTTCGAGTTTCGGCTCGTCGTCGAAGTCCACCTGCACGATCACATCGGTGTCGGTCTTCTTGAGCCGCTCGACCACGCGATGCGCTTCGCGTCCGCCCCAGATGACCGGACGAAGCTGATGCTCGGCGGCGAAGTTCAACGCGCGATCGTGATCGTCCCGCGTGTGCGCGACGAAGAGTGTCTTCGCGCCAACGGCCCGCATCGCATTGAACGCATCGAGTGCCGGATCGACCGGCGGACGCTCGATGTTCGCGACTCCGGCGGCAAACAATTTCTGATGCTTCGCGTGTCGTTCGGCATCGAGGAACGTCTGCCTCAAGTAAGCGTGAACGCCCATGTTGGTTGCGGGGTAATCAGAACCGCCTCGCTCCGACAACTGCATCGTGGCGAAGGTACCGGGTGAGAGCAGGGCTTCGCGCGCGGGCAGTGACGCGAGATTGACGACGGCTCCCCGACCGCTCGCGATGCGACCGGAAGGGAGCACGTGAACGGCGACGAAGCCCGCCTGACGATACTTGTCGAGATCGCCCTGCTGCGGCTTGAGATGTTCTGCGGCGGCGAACTCGGGCGTGAGACCGTTGCGATCATCGGACCTCATTCCGGCGAGGGCGTAGCGTGTGAGATCGACGCCGCGTCCCTCGATCGGCTGCGGCTTGAACTCGCTGAACAAGGCCGACGCGCCCGCATCGATGAAGCCGGGATAGAGGTGCAGTCCGTCGGCCTCGATCACGACGGCATCGGCCGGAATGGTGGCGTCCGCTCCGAGCGCGATGACTCGCCCATCGCGAACGACGACGTGACCCTTGTCGATGACCTGGCCGGGGGCCGTCGTGATTTTGGCGTTGGTGACCGCGAAGGTTCGCGGTCGAAAGCCCGCGCTCGGGGGAGCATCGTCCGCGCACAGTCGCGTGGACGATACGCAGAGGCTCGCCAAAACGAAGCCACACGCGAGTAAAGTCGCCACACGTCGCGAGTTGGTTGTGAGGGCAGGACGGTCAGTCACGGTGGCGGTTCCCAGTTGGAGTCGAATCGTTTCCCGCAGCCGATGCCGGGCGGGATGACTCAGAGTAGCCAGTGCCCCCCACCGTTCGCCACCGGGGAGTTGGCGTTCTGGCCGTCGTCATGACCGGCAAACACCCGACACGGCTCCGTCCCGTTTGAAGTTGCACAAACTGTAGGGTGGGACCAGCGGCGCTTCGCCGCGCCGGCCCACCAGCAATTCTCGAAGGTTTGTCAGGGTGGGCCGGCGCTCGAAGCGAGCTTGTCCCACCCTACT
>JAYUFF010000175.1:0-6743 GCA_043738825.1 Schlesneria sp. | reverse complement strand
TCAAGGTGCTCTCACCCGAGGCGGTCAAGACGCAGACGCTGGTCGAGCGATTTCACCGCGAAGTGAAGGCCGTCGCGAAGCTGAGTCACCCCAACATCGTCACGGCTCACGACGCGGACGAGCATCGCGGGACGCACTTTCTGGTGATGGAGTTCGTGGCGGGGCAAGACCTGTCGAGTCTCGTGCGTGATCGGCATCGCCTGCCGCTCGCCGACGCGGTGGATTACATCGCACAGGCCGCCTGCGGGTTGGAGTTCGCTCATCGACACGGCGTCGTTCATCGCGACATCAAGCCGGCCAACCTGCTGCTCAGCCACGAAGGGGCCATCAAGATTCTGGACCTCGGTTTGGCGCGGTTCGACGATGCGATCGGCAAGACGGCCGAGGGACTGACAACCAGCGGTTCGGTCATGGGGACGGTGGACTACATGTCGCCCGAACAGGCCGAGGACACGCGACACGCCGACGCGCGCAGCGACATCTACAGCCTCGGTTGTTCGTTCTTCGCGTTGCTCGCCAATCGCATCCCGTTCCCGGCGGAAACCGTCATGAAGCGGCTGCTCGCTCACCGCGAAACGCCGCTGCCTAACTTGAAGTCCCTGCGCGACGATGTGCCTGACGAATTGATCGCCATCGTCGGACGCATGCTCGCCAAGCAGCCGAAGGATCGATTCCAGACAATGGCCGAAGTTGAGGCCGCACTGCGCGACTTGCTGGTGCGTTGGGGAGTGTCTCGTCCGTCGTTCGAGCGGTCGGCGGCGGCACCATCCTCGACCGTCTGGATGGCCGGATCGAATCATGCGTTGCGAGTGGGGCCGACGCAGGCGGAGGGCGATGCCGCGTCAAGCGGCCCGACCATCGATTTCGTCGCCAGCACGGCTCTCGAAGAGAATCGGCAGACGCACCTTGACCTCAACCTCGATGGCGAAGGGCGAGTCCGGAGCGAGTCCTTCGTCACCACGTCGGGGCCACCGAGCAACGAGGCGACCGTCTTCAAATCGGGGACCACGACGTTCGAGTCGTCCTCCGACAAGCCGCGCACGGGCCGCAGTGTCTGGTACGTCGCGATCTCGTCCATCGTGGTCTCGTGTGCCGTGATCGCGGCCTTGTTGAGGCCCGGCCTGTTCGGTTTGATCGACGCGACCGATCCGTCTCCCGGAAAGGCAGGGACGACAGAGCAGAGAGTGGCCAAGACAAACGAACACGTTGCCCAACCTCGGCCTGAACAACCGATGCTGCCCATCCTCGAAGAGCGAACGGTGGACCTGTTGCCGATCGTGAAAGACGCCGTCGATGGAGACGATGTCGTCGGTGACGGTCGGATGGCCGACGTGACTGTGGCGGGTGACGTGCTGACGCTCGATGCCACGGAACATTCGCCACAGTTGTGGCTCAACTTCCAACCGGTACATGGCGAGGATTTGATCCTGCGAATGGACTTGCACATCGACCCGGATTCGATCGACCGGCAACCGTATCAGAATGTGAAGCTGGTCTTCATGAAATCGCCGGAAAGTTACTTCCAATTGACGCGAGATCGGGGTCATTGGCGTTTCGACATGTCCGTCGATGCAACGCGCGGGCCGACGGCCACGATACCGATGGACAACGAATCGTTGGCCGGTTCGATCGCCCTCGAATTCGCGGTCGTAGGTGAGCGGATGCAGGCCCGTTCCAATGGCAGGTTGCTGTTTGAAGCACCGCGTCCGCGACGCACACACGGATACATGTCGCTGGCTGCGAGTGGCTGGCGCGTTGAGTTGCATCGACCGCGCGTGACGATCCCGGCCACCGAGTCGATTCCCATTGAGCCGATGAAATCGGAGATCGTGGACCTGCTGGCGACAACACGCGACGACGCGGCCTTTTCCCTGCCGAACGGCTGGCTGTGGCAGGAGACCCAACTGCGCAGCCGTCGCGACATCGAAACCAACAATCTGGCGCTGCGCAAAATCGATTCGATGTCGTACTCGATCGAAGCCGAGATGACGCTCGTCGATGGAGGCGACACAATCTACTTTGTGCTGCCGACCGGTGGGCAACATTGTTTTCTCGCCGTGAATGCTTACCCCGAGGGTGAGAGCGCGCTGCTCGGGTTCGGCCACATCCAGGGCAAGACCATCCGCGACAATTTCTCTCGCACCCGGATGCCTCGATTGAGTGCGGGCAGCCGTCATCGTGTGACGATTGTCGTGGGCCTCAATGGCGACCGGGCCTCGCTCGTGGCCTCGCTCGATGGTAAATACAAGTCGGCCTTCACCGGCCCGATCGACGCGCTGTCGGTCCCCACCGTCGAGTATCACTGGCCTGACCCCAGCCTGTTCGGGATCGGAACGGTCAACTCGGCTTACGTCGTTCACTCGCTGAAGCTGATCGAACTTCCCGCCGTGAAGCAGTAAGAGGCTATCCGAAAAGAAACCGCTTGTTTTCAAGGTACCACGGTCATGGCTTGGCGTGGCCGTGCTTTGGTCGTCGCGAAGACACGGCCACACCAAGCCGTGACCGTGGCACCCAAAACATAATCCACAAGCCAGTTGCGGCCATTCCGAGTTCTCGGACCGCCTCGAAGAGGCGGTGCATTTTCTACGTCCGAGTTTGGCCGCAGAGTGCTCGATAACATCGCTCTGCCATTTTTGGAGGCGCGGTTCATCAACGCTCCAACAACAGGCTCCAACAAATCTTGACGTGCCTGATTGCCGATTCAGCCGGGCGGATACAGAATGCGGCACCTCTCTGGGTCTCAGATAACCCCGCCTTCCATTACGTCCGGCGAGCATAAGATCGCGTCCTTAGTTCTACTGTGACAGTTCGCATGATCGAGTTGAGTGCCAAATTAGAAGTGCAAAGTACAAAGTGCAAAACCCAAGACACTCCTGTCCGCCGCAACACCTGCCATGGCGACAGGTCTGGATGTCGGTTTCCATTGGGAAGTTCGGTTGTCCCTCTTTCACTTTGCACTTCGGACTTTGCACTTCTCACTTGGCACTGAATCTTTCAAACCCAATCCATCACAGTAGAGTTAGAGACGAACGGATTTTTCACTAGGATCGTGTTTCGCGGAGTCAGCATGGCGCGGAAGAAAAGCGGCGCACACAACGGGCCGAGCCTGTTTGAAGCGCAAGAACGGCATCTCGATCGGCGTGTCCGTCGTCAGCGAGCGTTGTTCATTCCCCGCCTCTTGAGCGCGGAGGCCATGAAGCTCCAATTCAAGGATGCGGCGCAGGAAAGAGCTTACGAGATCGCGCTGCGCTGGGCGGCACTCGAAACGGGAGGACATCTTCCCAAGTACAAAGAAACGTCGATCGACACGCAATTCTTGGATCAGTTGTTCGGCGAGGGACTGGGATATCAGGTCAAGACGACCAGCCCGGAGTCGTGGCAGTTGGAACACAAGTGTCCCGTTCCGGGTGTTGGGACGGCGGACGCTGCGCTGGGCGATTTTCCGATCTCTCCTGTGCCGAAAGTTGTCATCGAACTCAAGGGCGCGATGACTGACCTGGACCGCGATCGCTCGAACGGGCGAACGGCTGTCCAACAAGGTTGGGACTATCGCAACGCACTACCGGAATGTTTGTGGGTGATCGTCGCCAATTTCTCGACGATTCGACTGTATCACCGCGAGCAAGGGACGCTGTCGTACGAAGAGTTCACTCTTCAGGAACTGCGGGTTCGCGAGCGATTCAACGAGTTTTACTATCTGTTCGAGCGAGGCGGACTACTTCGGTCGCGCAGCGGCCAGCAGCCGCGTGCGCTCGGACTTTTGCAAAAGACTCAGGAACGCCAAAAGGAAGTCGGCGACAAGCTCTACAAGCAATATCAGTGGCGACGACTCGAACTCATCGAACACTTGATGAAGCAAGAGGGTAAGTCGCTCGACGCGGCGATACGGATCGCGCAGAAGCTCCTGGACCGGATCATCTTTATCGCCTTCTGTGAAGACCGAGAACTGCTGCCGAAACGAACACTCGAAGACACTCAGAAGGATATCCGCACTTATAGTCGAGCGAAGAACCCGGCTTGGGAAAATTTCCTCGATCTCTTCGTCGCGATCGACAAGGGAGCCAAGGGCAAGCGGGAAATTACGGCGTTCAACGGTGGACTCTTCGCCGACGACCCTGAGATCAACGCGCTGGAATTGGCGGAAGAGAAGTGGATCAATTCGTTTGTCGGGTTTGGCGCTTATGACTTCTCCGAGGAAGTGAACGTCGAAGTCCTTGGGCATCTGTTTGAGCGTTCGATCACAGAACTCGAAAAACTCCGCATCGGCGGTTTGTTCGCTTTGAAAGCTGGCCTTGAAGAGGCGAACGGCAACGGCACGACCAAACCCGTGAAAGTCGGGAAGAAGCCGACAAAAACTCTGCCCAAAGACGAAGACTTGCCCCCCTCCAAAATGCCCAAGAGTGCGCAGCGCAAACGCTTCGGCATCTACTACACGCCCCCGGCATTCACGGGCCTGATCGTCGAGCGCACGATCGATGCCTTGGTGAGGGAACGCCTCGCCGCCATTGCCAAACGCCACAAGGTCGATCCGGACACTCGGGAAGACCAAGACTCAACGCGACTACTCGCGTACTGGAATGACTGTCTCGAATCTATCCGGGCCGTGACCGTCTGCGACCCCGCTTGTGGCTCGGGCGCGTTTCTCATCCGTGCCTATGACGCGCTTGATGCCCACTACAAGGCGGTGGTCCACGGCTTGGGCGGAGCGGGCATCGCGCCTGACGAACTGGCCAAGCTCGAAGACGCGGTCCCCGACCTCATCCTCAATCACAACCTCTATGGAGTCGATCTTTCACCAGAAGCGGTTGAAATCACGCAACTCGCGTTGTGGATTCGCTCGGCCCGCAAGGGGAAAACGCTGGCCGATTTGTCCAAGCACATCATTCACGGCAACAGCCTTGTCTCCGAACCGGCCGTAGACCCGAAGGCCCTCGGCTGGCACAAGGCGTTCCCCTTCATCTTCGGCGAGGGTGGTGCGGGTGGCTTCGCGTGCGTCATCGGAAACCCACCGTGGGAGCGAGTGAAGGTACAGGATCGTGAATTCTTCTCCCTCACCGACCCGAAAACGGCTGAGGCCGTCAGCGCGAGCGACCGCAAGCAGCGCATCGCGGCCATGCCGACGGTCAATCCTGAGTTGCACTCCTCATATCTCGTCGCCCGCGAGCGTGCTCAGAAGATGCTCGACTACGCGCGTCTGCCCGTCACACAGGGAGGTCGCTACCCGCTCACGGGCAAAGGCGACATCAACCTCTACATGCTGTTTGCCGAGTTGGCGAGCAAGCTCGTCGCGCCCGATGGTTTGGTGGGACTGCTCGTCCCATCGGGGATCGCCACCGACGACACGACCAAGGAGTTCTTCAGCGGACTGATGGACTCCAAGCAGCTTGTTTCGCTCTACGATTTTGAAAACCGCGACAAGGTCTTCGAGGACGTGGACTCAAGGTTCAAGTTCTCGGCGTTGGTCTTTGGAGGTGCGAAACGCGAGACCAAACAGGCCGACTTCGTGTTCTTTGCCCGCGCCGTCGAAGAGACTGCGGAGCGCAACAAGCAGCGACACATTGCACTCACGGCGGCGGACATGGCGCTGCTGAACCCAAACACAAAAACCTGCCCGATCTTCCGCACGCGACGCGATGCCGATTTGACGAAGAGGATCTACAAACGCATTCCGATTCTCCTCGACAAAAATCGCCAGCAGGGTGGCAACCCCTGGGACATCAAGTTCTTCACGATGTTTCACCAGACCAACGACGCCGCACATTTTCAGCCGGCAAAAGTTTGGGTGAAGAAGGGCTATCAGTTGGCAGGCAACGTTTATAAAAAGCTGAAGAAGCGCGTCCTGCCGTTGTATGAAGCCAAGATGGTGCAGGCATTTGATCACCGGGCCGCGAGCGTGTTGGTGGATGAAGGGAACTGGGTGCGTCAGGGCCAGAAGACGGAGACCACTCTCGTGGAGCACCAGAACCCCGAGTTCTGCGCATTGCCGCGGTGGTGGGTCGAAGAGACGACCGTGGATAAAACTCTCGAAGCACAGCCTGGCAACCAGCCTTGGTTCATGGGCTTCAAGGACATCACCAGCCCGACCAACGAGCGGACGATGATCGCCTCGTTCCTCCCCCGATCCGCCGTCACCAATAAGTTTGTACTACTCCTCACCGATGCGGCACCGCGCCGCCAAGCTTGCTTACTCGCCAATCTCAACTCGTTAATCTTCGACTACGTCACGCGACAGAAGGTCGGCGGCATCACGCTCAACTTTTTCATTGTCGAACAACTCCCCACGCTCCCGCCCGACACCTACGCCGACAAGTCTCCCTGGTCGAAGAAAGAAACACTCGAATGCTGGATCAGTGAGCGAGTGCTGAAGCTCTCTTGTACGGCTGAAGACCTGAAGCCGCTCGCGACCGCTTGCGGTTTCTCCGGCTCCGAGGGCGGCGGCGTTCACAAATGGCGCGACGCCGAACGCCTGCAACTCCGAGCCGAACTCGATGCCGCCTTCGCGCACTTGTACGGCATTTCGGAAGACGACTTCGCGTACATGCTCTCCACGTTTCCATCCGTCCCCGAACCCGCCATCCTCGCGACTCGCAACGCCTATCGAGACCTGGCCTTGGAGACGACGTATGCGAAGTAGGCCACGTCGAGCGAATGGCACTCACTTTAGGTAGCCACGGTCGCCAGACCGTGGGATTTTGCGGTCACGGTGCGATCCCCACGCTCTGGCGAGCGTGGCTACGAATCTA
>JAYUFF010000174.1:0-2558 GCA_043738825.1 Schlesneria sp. | reverse complement strand
GTGGCCGTGCGAGGATGTGAAGGCCGATTCCCCATCTCACGGCCACGTCGAAGCTCCGTGACCGTGGCACGCTGAAAACAAGCGGTTTCTTTTCGGATAGCCTCTGAAAGATCAGAGATCGACCAAGCGTTCCCACGCGGTTGCTCAACCTTCAACCTTCAACCTTCCTCGCACCCGGAACCGCTTCATCCAGCGGCGGTCGATCCAATTTTTGAGCGTCCACGCCCAACCGCTGTGAGACGTGCAGCCCTTGTAGTCGAGGATCGCGGTCCCGTCACCGCACGACAGCAGCGAGAGGCAGCCGCGTTGCGGTCGATATTCGACAAGGCGTTTTCCGGCGAAGTGCCTGCGGAGGTTCTTCCACAACACGGGCGCTTGCCGCACGGCGTAGACACCGGCTTTGGGGACCAACGCCCCGTCGATGTCGGCCGTGTCGCCCGAGATGAAGATCGGCGCGTCGGCCGTCGTCTGCAACGTGCGGCGTGCGGAGAGGAAGCCTCGCTCTGACTTGGGAAGCTCGAAGCCGCGCAGGGCCATCGGGGGTGAGGCCCCGGCGGCCCAGATCACGAGGTCGGCGCGAATCCGCTCGCCATTCTCCAGCACCAATGACGAGGGGCCTTCGTCGTCGCAGTCGATCACCGGCGAACCGAGATGCAGGTCGATGCCGCGCAGCTTGAGCAGCTTGCTCACCACGCGAATCGACTTCGGGGAGTAGCCCGGCAGGATCGCGGTGTTGCCATCCACGATGCGCACGTCGGCGGGAAGTTCCAGTTCGTGCTTGTGCTGTTCGAGACACAGAGCCAACTCGATACCAGCCGCTCCCGCTCCGACGACGACGATCTGAAGCAGCTCGGGGCCGGGGGCCATCCGCCACTGCTCGACCAGTTCACGGAAGCGAACATCGAACCGCTGCACGAAGGATGTCAGTGGCTTCACGCTGATGAGAATGCGATGCGCCTGCCAGAGTGCTTCGGCGGCCGGGACCGAGCCAATGTTGATGGCGGCCACGTCGAACGGCAACGCAGGCTGGTGAGCGAACTCGATGAGTCGCGTTTCGGGATCGAGCCGGTTCGCGCGGTCCACGATCAGCCGCACGCCGCAGTACTCACACAGCTTCGGCAGGTCGATCAGCATTTGCTCGGGCTGGTAGAGTCCCGCCAACGTGGAGGGCAACATGCCGCTGTAGGCGGCGCGGTCGAAGGCCGTCACCAGCGTGAGTTCGACGCCGCGAATCGGCCGCCGTCGCCACCAGGTCAGGATTTGCAGATGCGCATGACCCGCTCCGATCAGCACGAGCTGCTTCGGGGGCGGAGGCGGCACGGGTGGAGCAGGTGCTGCTGGTGGCTCCGGTGTTGAGCCGTCGGCTGCCTCCGCCAACTCGGCCACTTCGACCAGATCTTCGTCTTCGAGGAACTCGGTCACCTCCAAGACATCGTCGTCGTCCTCGGCAATGGCTTCGGTGAAGTCGATCTCGTCCGCATCGTCCTCGACCACCTTCGCCTTGACCACGTCAGCGTCCAGCGGTTTCACCTCGTTCCGACGCTCCGCGTGGGAAGAAAGGACCGCAACGCTCTGCGGCGAGAAGAGCAAGGCCAGACGACGCAGAGCGTCCAAGATCGCGTTCCCACGCGGAGCGTGGGAACGAGTCTCGTCGGGCGATGCAAGCACTGAAGCGGCCTGTGGAGGCGGCGTCCGTTCTGACTCGTCCTGTGATTCGCGCGATGGGGGCATGGCTCGGTGCGAAATCGACGATGAGGTGGGACGAGAAAGTACGGTCGGCAAACGGAAGCACATCAAACTGGCGGCGCAATCCCAAAGTCTTCGATGGTCAGCAGCGAACGGAACGGGAGTTTGCGAGCGGCGAAGTTCGCGGCTCCTCCCTCTTTCCGATCGACGATCCCGACGACGCAGACGACTTCACAACCGAACTCGGTAATCCGGTCCACGGCTTCGAGAGCGCTGCCGCCCGTCGTTACGACATCGTCGATCACGACGACCTTCGCGTGCGGTTGAACCGGACCTTCGATGTAACGCTGCGTGCCGTGGCCCTTCGGTTCTTTGCGGACCAGAAAGCCATCGAGCGACCGCCCTAACTCAGCCGCCACGACCAGCACGCCACCCACGATCGGGTCGGCTCCAATCGTCATGCCGCCGATCGCATCGAAGTCGATATCGTGCAGCAGGTCGAGTAATCCCAGACTGACCAGCCGCAGCCCGGTCGAATGCAGCGAGATCTGCTTGCCGTCGAGGTAATACTTCGATTTCTTGCCCGAGGCGAGCGTGAAATCGCCAAACTTCAGAGCACGTTCGTGAAACAGTTGAATCAGTCGCGTTCGATCGTACATCGACAAACCTTCGAGAGGGGGAGTTGGTTGGCGGGGCATCTTACTGTCGGTCAGAGGATGACAGAAGCGACGCTCCCTCGCACGGCCACGTCGAAGCTCCGTGACCGTGGCACCCCCATTTGAAACAGGCGATGGACCTGGGCGCGAGGGAGCGTCGCTTCTGTCATCCTCTGACCGACAGTAAGATGCCCCGCCAACCAACTCCCCCTCTCG
>JAYUFF010000173.1:0-6746 GCA_043738825.1 Schlesneria sp. | reverse complement strand
CCGGCGGTTAGTGTGTCGTTCATCAAATCAAAAAGTTCCGAAGAAATGAAAGCGGCGATGAATCCCCGCACTCCAAAGATGGCAAAAGTCGAGGTTAGGGTGAGGGGCGAGCCGAGTCAGAGAAGAACCCCTCACCCTAGCCCTCTCCCCTCCAAGGCGAGGGGCGAGGGGACCAGAAAGAGTACTCAGTCAAACTGCCGCACCGTGTGACGACCGCTCGCTTGGCAGTCATTCCGGTGGCCTCTACGATACCCCGCGAAAGACGCTTGGCGGGGACGCGACAACAAGTCGCTTCCCGTTCGACTTTGCAAATCTCTTCAAACCCGGTGGAACAACGAAAGTACTCTCGATCATGGCCAAGCAGACGATCGCCGATGTCCAAGTCTCCGGTAAAGCCGTTCTCATGCGGTGCGACTTCAACGTGCCGCTCGACGACGTGCAGCAGATCACCGACGACCGGCGCATCACGGAGGCACTCCCTTCGATCAAGTCGGTCCTCGATCGGGGTGGTCGAGTCATTCTGATGAGCCATCTCGGGCGACCCGAAGGCAAAGACCCGGCCGCAGACGCCAAGTACAGCCTCGCGCCGGTGGCGACTCGATTGAAGGAACTGCTTGGCTGCCCGGTCCACTTCGCGGCGGACACGGTCGGTGACGAAGCGAAGGCCAAGTCGGCGGCCCTCAAGAATGGCGAAGTCTTGCTGCTCGAAAACGTCCGCTTCAACATGGGGGAGAAAAAGGGAGACTCCGAGTACGCGGCTGTCCTCGCCGCGATGGGCGACATCTACTGCAACGACGCCTTCGGAACGTGTCACCGCACGGAAGGCTCGATGGTCGCAGTTCCAAACGCCATGACCGGCAAGCCCAAGGTCTGCGGGTTCCTCGTCGAGAAAGAGATCAAGTTCCTGTCGGAAGCGATCGCCAAACCGGCCCGTCCGTTCGTGGCGATCGTTGGCGGTGCGAAGGTCTCAGACAAGATCAACGTCATCCAAAACCTGCTGGCAATCTGCGACAAGGTGCTCATCGGTGGGGCGATGGCCTACACGTTCTCGCTCGCGCAGGGCGGCAGCGTCGGCCGCAGTCGCGTCGAGAAGGACAAGGTTGATCTCGCGAAAGAGTTGATCGCCAGCGGCGGCGACAAGTTGATGCTGCCACTCGACACTCACTGCGGCGACGACTTCAAAGGGACGTGCAACAAGCAGGTTGTTCTCGCTGGCAAGATTCCCGACGAGGGCGGCTGGGAGGGTTTTGATATTGGCCCCGCGACGATCGCGAAGTACGCGGATGTCATCAAGTCGGCGAAGACCGTCGTCTGGAACGGACCGATGGGCGTGTTCGAGATGCCGCCGTTCGACGCCGGCACGCGCGCCGTCGCCGAAGCGATCGTCGCCAGTGGCGCGGTCAGCATCATCGGCGGAGGCGACAGCGCCGCCGCAATTCAGAATTTCGGCCTCGCCGACAAAGTGACTCACGTCAGCACGGGTGGCGGTGCGAGTTTGGAAATGCTCGAAGGGAAAAAGTTCGTCGCAGTCGAACTGCTCGACGACAAGTGACCGCTTTGCGGTTCTTTCTTGTCCCCTCGCCCCGGCTCTGCGGGGAGAGGATTAGGGTGAGGGGTCTTCTCTTCGGCCTTCAACAGTTGGAAAGGAGCGTCGCCATGATCGCCACCCCCGATGTCTCCGAACCCGAAGCTCAAGTCCGACCCAAACGCCGCGCTGAGCCATCGCAGACCAAACCGAAGAAGCAGCCGCAGTACGCTGTCATCGTCCTCAACGACGATCTGCACACCTACGACTACGTGATTGAAGCCTTGTGCCGTGTCTGCGGCCACTCGGTCTTGAGCGCCTACCATCTCGCCAAGGAAGTGGACGAGAACGGCCGCGCGATCGTCTGGACCGGCACGCTGGAACTCGCCGAGTTGAAGCGCGATCAACTCCGAGGCTTCGGTCCCGACACCTACGCCCGCACGCCGGTCGAGTTTCCGCTGGGAGTCGTCATCGAACCGCTGCCCGCGTAGCACCTGCTGCCAGCTTGTGAGACTTTGTTCTCGCAGTCTGTGTCACGTTTGATCGAGATCAGTTCCGCTCGATGAGGACTCGCTAACGACATGAGCCTCAACACAACACCGACGCCGTCATCTCGTGAACCCGCCGCCACAATCAGACGCCGCCAGTTCGTCGAGTCGCTGCGTGACAGACTGCTGCGACCGGGAAGGCACTGGGTTCTCGTCTCGGTCGCGATGTACGCGCTGGCCTGCATGCTGCCCGCCACGATGATCTTCCACGCTACGATTCCCGGCTACGTCTGCCTGACCTTAATGATGTATAGCTTCCCGCCGTGGTGGGCGAATCCAACCTATTTCGTGGCCGTCATCGCTTCGCTTATGAACCGCTCACGCATCGCAGTCATCTTCGCCATCGTGGCCGCGCTGCTCGCAATGAGCCTCGAACTGATGGGGTTCTACGTTCAGGGCGTGTCGCGCACGATGGAGGAACTGCTGCCGGGCGGCCTCCTCTGGATCGCGAGCCTGCAATTGCTGGCGTGCCACGAACTCTGGCGGCAGTGGCTCGACTGGCAGCAACGGCAAGAGTGCCTGGAGCGCGGCTCCGATGATTCCGTGTGAAGCCTCGCCCGGATTATTCACGGTCTCATAGAAGCCTGACGCGCAAGCGAAGGGATGTCACAGCAGATCCTTCGCTTGCGCGTCAGGCGAATGGCACTCACCTTAGATTCGTAGCCACGCTCGCCAGAGCGTGGGGATCGCACCGTTACCGCAAAATCCCACGGTCTGGCGACCGTGGCTACCACAGCAGATCCTTCGCTTGCGCGTCAGGCTTCTATGCTGCATTCGGTCATCGAAACTCATCGAGGCACGAATAATCTCGCCTCGCCGGTTCAATCGTCTGCTCGCCAATGAAGCGACCCGGCGGTCCACTGACCGCCGGGTCGTTGTCATGAAATCAGGAGGCGATGTCTATCGACAGCCGCCGACTACTGAGCGTTCTTGTTTCTCGGTCGATTGCCGCCGAGCGGCTGAATCTCGCCCTTGAACGGTTCGCCAACCAGCTTCTCCCAGGCCTTCTTTTGATCGTCTTTGAGCAGGGCCAGCACCTTCTCATTCGTGTCTTTGCGGAGTGTTGCCATTTTCTTGCGAGCTTCCTCACGGTCGCCGCCGCCTCCCGCTTGGAACTGACCACGCATCTCCGAAGTGAGGGCGTCGGTGATTTCCTTGACCTTGACCTGTTGATCGTCGGAGAGTCCGACTTCCTTCGCCACCTCGGGGCGAGCGAGCGCCATGGGGCCAGTCTGCTGCAACGTGATCTCTTTCAGTCGCTTCGTCTGATCGGCGGACAGAATCCCATTCATGTCCTTCTCGGCGACCTGGCGAGCCTCTTCAAACTTCTTGCGAGCTTCCTCGCGGTCTCCACCACCACCCCCGCCGCCAAACGATTCGCGCATCTTCGCGCCGACCTGCTTCAGCTTTTCGATCTGCTCTTCCGACAACTTCAATTCGTCCTGCACGGACTTCTGCTGGACCAGTGTCACACCCGAAGCCCCGCCGAATCCGCCTCGCCCGCCGCCCTGGGCCAACACCTGGCCGACCATCAGTTGCAGGACCAATCCGGCAACAACCCATCGCAGTGCCTTGAACATCGCTGTCTCCTGTCAGTTTGAGTGTGATTCGCGGTCTCGGCCGACATGGGCACGTGAGGGAGCCGCACTGGAAATCAGTGTACACACGGGTGTTTCGAGACCACGGTTTTCGGGTAGATTTCAGGTTTCGACGGGGCGGTAGCTGAACTCGTGCCGAGCCTCTGTCGCTTGAACTGGTACAAAAACAGGCCGCATGGCGTCCCATGCGGCCTGTTCCAGTTCAATTGTTCAACGTGCATCGACTACCGACGGAACCCACCGAACAGGGCCGCATTCTTGCGTCGTTCGAGTTCCATCAGGCGGGCGAACGGACCATCTCCTCGGGAGACCGTGTTGCCATTGCCGACCTGTCGGCGGGCGGCTTGCGCCTCACCCGTGACGAGGACCATCGCCGCCAGTGCTGTCAGAATCACAAACATGCGCATCGTGTTGTTCCTTTCTCAAAAGTTGCCGAATCGAAAGTCAGAGACACCATTTTTGCCGCCGACCGGGGACCGCGACCCCGTCCGACAGAATCCGCCAGATGACTGGGTGCCCCTACTTTCGGCCAGCCTTGATGAGCGAGGCGATTCGTTCTCGACTGCTTCGGCGAATTCGGCCGGTCGCGCTCCGCGAGTGCCGATGGCGTAGAGTCCGCCGGTTGCACGAGGGCCGCCGTGTTTCGGCAGCCTCGCGCATCGGAGCCGTCGGCAAACTTCCCTCGACCGCGCCGGCAGTCGTGTCTTGCGCAGACGCTGTGCGGTGACAAGGTGATGAGAGCCGCAGGGAGCGACCAACGGGGCTTGGCCTCGGAGAGGCGGCATGCGGTAGCCCTCGGCGTCAGTGGGAGTGACCACGTTGACAAGGTTGCCCGCTTGCCATCGGTTGGGGGAGCAATCGCCAATTGGCGGTAGCCCTGTCGCTCCGCGATAGGAAGCGAGAACGCACGAGCGGCGTTTGCCGTTCATTCGAGGTGACTCGACAGATCGACATCCCCTGTTGATCACGCCTCCTGTCGCGGAGCGACAGGGCCACCTTCTCAGAAACGCTGCTCCCGCAAGGTTTCGTTGGGGGACCACCAATGGACGACTGCCCCCATCAGGGGGATGACTTTTTCTCGGGGATGTAGGTGTTCGTCAGCTTGGCGTAGTCCTCACGCACGGGGCTGAAGACATCCAGCACGACAACCGGTCCGCCGACCGCAACCGCTCGATGCGGGACGTTCGGCGGAATCAGAAACATCGCCCCCGCCTCGCAGACGCGCGTCTCGTCGCCGATGGTCAGTTCCAGCCGACCGCGAATCAGCATCCCTCCCTGCTCGTGCGGGTGCGAGTGCAGCGGCACCTCGGCCCCGTCGTCCATTTCCAAGTACGACAGCATCAGGTTCTGACCAAACGGCGTGCGCATCCGGCAGCCGGGGACGGGCGAGATCGGTTCGATGTCGTCGATGTTGATGAAACCCATGGGAACTCCTGACAAATTGATGCTGCGGAAATGCGAAGGCGGTGCCTACTGTAGTCTTGTCGCTCCGCCGACAAGACGCTTCGTCAGAACGACCACGATGAACGGAATGTCGTCGTGGTGAACGACCCGTCCCGTCGGCGGAGCGACGGGACGACAGTAGCGCCTGCCGTTTTCATCTCACTCGCCCTTCTTCCCGAGGCAGTACAGCCACTCCTGGCGTTGGCCTTCCGATTGCGTGGCGACGCGGTGATAGATGCGGCCTCCGCAGATCGTCGGCGTGGCGAAGACGATGTTGCCGAGTTGGTTTTCACCCACGAGTTCAAAGGCGGTCGGGTCGGCCTTGAACACGAACGTTTTCCCCTCTTCGTTCGTGGCGAAGATGTGTTCGCCGACCAGCACCGGAGATGAACTGAATGTTCCGCCGAGACGGTGCTTCCACTGCTCTGCTCCGGTGTCGCTCTTCCAGCACATGGCGATGCCTGCATCAAGCGTCGCGAACAGGAACCCGTCGCGGACCAGCATCGAGGGAACATAGACGCGCGAACCGTTCTCCCACGCGACCTTGCCCGAACCGTCGGCCTTCACCGCCGCGAGATGATTCTTCGGGTAGCCGCCACTCGTGTAGATGTGCGCTCCGTCGGTGACGGTCGAGGTCACGCATTCCTCGGTCGAGCCTTTGGTCTCCCACAGAATGTTGCCGGTCAGCGGATCGAAACTCGTCACCAAGTCGCAGCCCGAGAACAAGACCTGATCCTTCCCGGCGATCTTCAGAATGATGGGCGAGGTGTAGTTCGGGAGCTTCGGCCGCCCATGCTTCCAGACCACCTTGCCGGTCGCCCGTTCGAGACCCGCGATCGCTCCCGCCCCGCCCTTGTTGTCGGCCGACACAATCACGAGCGGCCCGTACAGCGCAGGAGACGAACTGAATCCCTGATGCAGCACATAATCAGTGACCTTCTCTTGCCAGAGTCTTTTGCCATCACGGGTCAGCGCGGTCGTATACATCGCCCCGTCGTTCAAAAAGTTCACATACAGCCGTTCGCCATCGCAGGCGGGAGTGGAATTGGCGAGCGTGCTTTTCTCATTCCCCTTCACGTTCATGCCGCCGGTGTGGACATCCGTCTGCCACAGCTTCTTGCCGGTCGCGCGATCGAAGCACAGCACCGATTGGGCATCGCGGTCCTGCTCGGCCGTTTGGAGATAGACGTGCTCACCAACCACGATCGGCGAACCGTGCCCCTTCCCCGGAACAGGCGTCTTCCAGACCACGTTCTCGGTCTCGCTCCAAGTCAGCGGAGGCTTCTGGTCAGCGGCAGCAATCCCATTCCGATTCGGACCGCGCCACCACGGCCAGTCACCGGGCGCGGAGGCGATGAGATCAGTCTCGACCTTGCCCACGGGAACTCGATCCGACGCGAAGAGTTTTCCATCGGGGCCGATGACAACGGCGGTGGTCTTCACTGTCAAATGGGCTGTGAGGCATAGGCATGAGAACAGGGTGAGACAAATGAGCGAGATTCGACGGATGGGCGGTTTCATGGGGTCAATCTTTGGAGAAGGTAAACCAGCGATTTGGTCATTTGCGTTTCATGCCTGCCGAGCCGATACGAAGGATTAGCAAGCCCTCGAAATCGTGGCACCGGCGAGCCG
>JAYUFF010000172.1:0-6749 GCA_043738825.1 Schlesneria sp. | reverse complement strand
TCCGGCCCGATCGCGCCGCCCGCTCCGTGCGCGACGTGACACTTCGCACAACCCGCCTCGTCGCTGAAGAAGACCCGCCGCCCGCGACCCCAGCTTCCGCCCGCCAGTTCGGGGATGTCGCGTGTCTTCTGATCCGGTGCTTCCGTGCTGGCGCGGTTGGCGAACGGAAGCAGGAAATGATGCAATGCGGCAATCTGCAGTTTGTCATCCAGTTTGATCCGATGGATGAGCAGCCCCAAATCGTCACCGGTCAGCACCTTCACTTTGATTCGGGTCGGCTCATCGAATGGCTCTTTGACATGCACGTTGCAAATCATGAAGTCCTCGCGTTGATCGACTTCGACTTTTGGTTGGCCTCCGCCAGCCGCACGCACGGGTTCGGCCAAGTCGCCGTGGAAGTAAAGCAACGCTGCTCCCGCAGGCCATTCGTGATCGAGCGTGCTGCCCGGCTGAACCGCCGGATGAAGGAGATTTCGCAAGTCGAGTTGCGTCTCCAGCGTGAGCGTTCCCTTCTGCTTGAGGATCTCGTGGAAGCGATCGTTGTCGGCGTCCTCAGTCGAGAACTTGTCACACAAACTCAGATCGAGATGCGGCAGCACGCCACTCCAACCGCGCTGCGTCTTGTCCTCGGGCACCCAGGTCGCGAGGACGCCGTTCAACGAATAGGCGAGGTCGATCTGCGGATGCTGGGGAAGTTCGTGGGGTAGGTTTCCAACCTGCCCGAGTTGTCCTTTCTTCTCACTGGCAGGCACGGGAGAAGCATCGGCACGGGCAGGTTGGAAACCTACCCCACGGCCCAGTCCCGGCAGCGTGAGCGCGTACTGCACGGCGGCGCGATGCGGCGCGGTGGCGATGACGAGCGTTCGTCGATCGGGTGTGACGTTCACTCCATGCACCGGCAGGTTGTAGCGCGGCGAGGCCATCTGACGTTGGACGGCCGCGTAGCCGGGCCGCAGCGTCTCAAAGCGGTCTCCGGCGGCAACGAACTCGCCGTAGGTGATCTTGGTCTGCGCGGTCAGGTTCTTCAGGTGAGTCGGATCGAGCGGTCGGTCGAAGGCGACTCGCACCTCTTGCGGTTCCGCCACCCACGTCGCGATCGGTTGCGGAGCCTTCTTGTCCGTGTACCGAATGACGAAGACCTTCCCCTTGCCAGTCGGCCCGGTTCCCCAATCGGGTCCGCCGCTGTGACAGCACACGACCAGATCACCCTTCGGTGAGAGACAGCAATCGACCGTCAACATGTTCAGGCACGCGATGAGCTGATTCCGCGCGACGTATTGCCCGTTGGTCCTCGTCAACTGGGTGCGATAGAGTTTGCCCCGCGACTCGCCCGTGACGAAGAGGTTTCCGTTCCACTCTTCGGGACCGAAGAGGGTGGAGTGTTGATGGTCGAGGGTTGAGGGTTGAGGGTCAGAATCACTTGGCTCATCTGCCGCCTTGTTCTTCTCTGGCCCTCGACCCTCAACCTTCAACCCTCGACCCTTCCACGGCCGATTGAACGCGATGCCGCACGTCGATTGATGCTGCGGCCCGTAGTCGAACAGGCTCGGCTCGTCGATCACGTTGGGGAGATGCTTCGGATGACGCGGTGGGAAGCCGTAGTGCTTGCCCGGTTGAATGTGCAGCAGCTCATCGAACGGATTGCCGTTGGGAAGCCACGTTGCTCCCTCTTGATCCGAGACGAACAGTTCGCCTTGTTCGTCTTCACCCGACACCACGCCGTTCATGGCCATGCCGATGGCGAAGCGAATTCCCGTGCAAACGGTCTCGCGCCGCGAGAGGTCCGGCAGGATGCGCTGGATCGTGCCGCGATCACTCTTGATGTCGAACTGAGCTTTGCCGCCTTCGTCGATCAGGTACGCATTGTTGTACGCCGCCGTGCCCAGACAGAAATAGATCGATCCGTCCGGGCCGATCACCGCCCCGACCGCATCGACGTTTTGAGGAATCTCCTTCCAGCCGGTGGCGATGATCTTTTCCTCGTCCGCCCGGCCATCGCCGTCCCAGTCGATGATTGCCGAGACCTTTCCCTTCGACGCCACGACGACGCCTTCGGGGAGTCGAGCGTTTAGAGCGGAGAGTCCAGAGCCAGAGTCTGCGGGCTTGTCTCCGTTCTTCTCTGGCTCTCGACTCTCCACTCTCGGCTCTCGACTCTTCAACAGCGCGTGTCCCGCCGGGATGACGGCCATCCCGATCGGGCCGCGCAGACTCGGGATGCCGTCCCCCTTGGAAGTGTTGTCGAAGAACGTCTGCACCGTTCCCTCAAACCCGTCGCCATCGCCGTCGCTCAGCAACCAAATCATTCCGTTGTAACCCAGCGCGTACATCTTTCCGTCGGCGCGATACCTCACGTTGTTGAGGTTCGGCAGATCGACGGGCAACTCGTAAACCGAGAAGCCCGGTACGAGCATCTGGATCGGCGGCGCATCCGTCACCGTGACGAGCGGCTCGACGTTGGCACCGGCTCCCGCCAGCTTGAGGTCGCGCGGCAGAGCCTCCTTCAACTTTGAATGCTTCTGTGTGAGATACATCCGCAGCGATTTGGTCTCGGCATCGGAGAGGACTTTGTTGAAGAGCAATACCTCCGCGATGTCACCGTGCAGGAAGCCTTTCACGCCCTGAGGCCCCGGCCCGTTGGTCGGGAACCTCGCCCCGACGGTGATGTCGTCGGCGATCAACTCAGCAGGAGCGAAGTCGCGCGTCGCTCCCGCCTGGCCGTCGATGACCAGTCGCACCAGCTTCTGCTTTGAGTCCGCGACGCACTCAATGACGTGCAATGTCCCGAACGGCACAGCCGTGTTCATCAAGTTGCGTGCGCCACCGAAGCCGCGTCCTTCCAGATTGAGGTCTTGCAGCGCGGGCGTTCCCCCCGAGTTCAGGTCGAGGTTGAACCCGGTCTCATAGTCACGGCGGTCCGTCTGATTGACCGCGAACAGCCCGCGATAGTCCCCAAAGTTGGAGTGCGGAGCCGCGACGAGGAACAACGTGAAGTCGGTCAGCTTCCGATTCGCCCCGAGGACGCGCAGATGGTCGTCCTCACCATCAAACCGCACGACCCAGCCAGCCTCTGGCGACGATGAGGCCGCGTCCGCCGAGCCAACCCGCACGAGCTTCGGCTGCTTGTTCGGATCGCCCTGCGTGACGTGCCGCTTCGCGCCCGACGCATCGTGCCACTCGGAAAGCGGATCGCCGCTCTTGAGCTTGCTCGAACCAGCCGCCTCACGCGCGGCAGCCTCTCGACTCGCATCGAGCCACAGTTCCAGACCGTCTTTGGCTGCGAACTTCACATCGGCCCACGGTTCGGTGGCCCGAACAGCCTCCGCCGCGAAGAGCGTGACAACAACAGCGACAACTCGAATCAAGCGGGCAGCAGGCATGAGCGCGATCCTCCTCAAAGTGAGCCGCCACGATAGGCCGTGTCCGCCACCGAGACAATCGTCCAAGGGGCTGTGCATCGACCACGTCCGAGAGTTTGAGTGGACTTCATTGTCCTCATCTTTCTGCCGCTCTCTTTCTGTCGCGATCCCAGGGATGGGCCAGAAGAGTCAGACAGAAAGAGTGCGGCAGAAAGATTGCAGAGGCCAGAGAGCCAGAGACGCTCCGGACTCCCCGACGTTTCACGCCGTGACGCGCGGCCGATAGAATATCGCCTCGTTCGATTGTCTGACCACGACGCTTGCAGCACCACACGCCGACTCACGGAGACCCCGATGGCCCTCGTCAATGACAATTATTTGAAGCTCAAGGCCGGATACCTCTTTCCCGAGATCGGACGCCGCGTCGCGAAGTTTGCGGCTGAGAACCCGAACGCGAAGATCATTCGCATGGGAATCGGCGATGTGACCGAGCCGCTCCCCGCCGCCTGCATCGAGGCCATGCACAAGGCGGTCGATGAGATGGGCAGCCGTTCGACTTTTCGCGGGTACGGTCCCGAGCAGGGATTCGACTTCCTGCGTGACGCGATTGCCAAACACGACTTCGCCAGTCGCGGAGCCAGCGTCTCGGCCGACGAGATTTTCGTGTCGGACGGCTCGAAGTGCGATACGGGAAACATTCTGGACATCTTCGGCGCGGGGAACGTTGTCGCAGTGACCGATCCCGTCTACCCGGTCTATGTCGATACGAACGTGATGGCCGGACGAACGGGCGACGCCGATGAGTCGGGGCGTTACGCGGGACTCGTCTATCTGCCGGTCACAGCCGAGAACAACTTCACGCCGTCGCTGCCGACCGGCAAAGTGGACCTGCTCTATCTGTGCTACCCCAACAATCCCACGGGCACCGTCGCAACGAGGGACACGCTAAAGAAGTTCGTCGATTACGCGAAGGCCAACGACACGATCCTCTTCTTCGACGCGGCCTACGAGGCGTACATCACCGATCCCTCGATCCCGCACTCGATCTACGAGATCGAGGGTGCGCGCGACGTGGCGATCGAGTTCCGCAGCTTCAGCAAAACGGCGGGCTTCACGGGGACTCGCTGTGCGTGTACGGTCGTGCCGAAGGGACTGAAGGCCAAGACTCCGAGCGGCGAGTCGGTCGAACTGCACGCTCTGTGGAACCGGCGTCAATCGACGAAGTTCAACGGTGTCAGTTACATCGTTCAGCGCGGAGCCGAAGCGGTGTACAGCGACGCCGGGCGGCCTCAAGTTCGCGCCCTGATCGACTTCTATCTGGAGAACGCCGCGATCCTGTGCCAGGGGCTGCGCGCAGCGGGTCTGACCGTGCATGGCGGCGTGAATGCTCCGTATGTCTGGCTGAAGACTCCCGGCGGCCTGACGAGTTGGCAGTTCTTCGACCATCTGCTGTCGAAGTCGCATCTCGTTGGAACGCCCGGCAGCGGCTTCGGTGCCGCCGGCGAAGGCTACTTCCGCCTGAGCGCCTTCAACAGCCGAGCGAACGTCGAAGAGGCGGTCACTCGCATTCAGCAGTTGCTGGCGTAGGATCACGCGTCGTGTGGAAACGACGAACGAGGAACCGGAACGGGAGATCGTCGCAAATGGTCGTCGGCAAGATTCAAAAGTGGGGCAGCAGCCAGGGACTGCGGTTGTCGCGGCAGTTGTTAGCACAGGCCGAGATTGAAGTGGGGGACGACGTGGAAGTGGTCGCCTCCGAGCAACAAATCGTCGTGCGGAAGCGGCAACGTCCGAAGTATGACCTCGCGGAACTGGTGGCTCGAATTCCGAAGGGCTACAAGGCGGAAGAGGCTGCCACGGGACCGGCTGTTGGTCGGGAGGCGTGGTGATGCGCCGATACGTTCCCCAAAGTAGCCATCATTGTTCCGCGTGATGAGCCTTCAGAAAAGTGGACATCTGATCTCAAAAGGCTCATCACGCGGAGCGATGATGGCTACGTTGAAGACAATCTAAAAATGGACGCGATCACGCGCTGAGGAAAATACGATGCGATTGGCAAAGTTGAAGCTGGCTGACAACTCCGTTCGAGTGGCTCTCGTCGAGGACGACGGGCGGTTTCGAGTGCTCGACACGACGCAGGTCGCGGGCGTTCGCAGTTTGATGGACGTGTTGAACTCGCCCGATCCGATTGGACTGGCGATGTTCCTCGTCGATAAGAACACACCGGCACTCGATGCGCGGTTGGTGACGGTCCTCGCGCCGATCGACGAGCAGGAGGTGTGGGCGGCAGGCGTGACGTACAAGCGCAGCCAGGTCGCTCGCATGGAGGAGTCGAAGGCGGGGGCGTCGCATTACGACAAGGTCTACACCGCGCCGCGACCCGAGATCTTTTTCAAGGCGACCGCGAGCCGAGTCTCCGGCCCCGGTCAGCCGCTGCGCGTGCGAGCTGACAGCCACTGGTCGGTCCCTGAACCCGAGTTGGCCCTCGTCATCTCATCGGGCGGCAAGCTGGTCGGCTTCACCGTCGGCAACGACATGTCCGCGCGGGACATCGAGGGCGAGAACCCGCTCTATCTGCCTCAGGCCAAGGTCTACAACCAGTGCTGCGGCCTCGGCCCGTATGTCTGGATTCCCGAGGGAGAAGTCGATCGTCCCGCGACTAAGATTCGGCTGACGATCACGCGCGGCGGGGCAGTCGCCTTCACCGGCGAGACCGATCTCGACCAGATGAAGCGCGGGTTTGAAGAGCTTGTCGGTTGGCTGGTTCGCGAGAACGACATGGCTCACGGCGCGTTCCTGCTCACGGGAACGGGCGTCGTCCCACCGGACAACTTCACGCTGGAAGACGGTGACGAAGTGAGCATCGCCATCACCGGCATCGGGATGCTGACGAACCCGATCGTGAAGGCCGCCGGTTGACGATTCAAGTTCTGTAAAGGCCGGGGGACGCTCAAAGTCACGGCTCTTCCCCGTTTCAAAGGAGGGTGGGTCGAGTCTTCGACGGCCCAGCATTTCGGCCTGTTTTTGGCGGGCCGTCGAAGACTCGACCCACCCTACATCCTGCCCCACTTCAAAAAGGCATTGGCCCTGGTCAGTCCAACACCGTGCGGGAACGGAAAGTCACACCGCCCATCAGGGGTCAGGCACTTCGGAAATTCGGAATTGGCCGGGTGGTCATTGTCACTGGCAACCAGCCTCAATCCGGCCAATTCCGAACTTCCAAAGTGCCTGACCCCGGCTTTGTCCCGATGGCCTCAGTGGGCGTGAGGGAGAAACGAAAGATTCCTAGTGCTGTGTCACAGCTTGATTTTGGGGTAGCCACGCTCGCCAGAGCGTGGGGTATGTTCATCAAATTGCCCACGTTCTGGCGAACGTGGCTACGACAACAACCCC
>JAYUFF010000171.1:0-2562 GCA_043738825.1 Schlesneria sp. | reverse complement strand
CGGAACTCTGCCGTCAGGTCATCGACTTCAAACCGACGAAGCTGATCCTCGTCGATCAGTCCGAGTTCGGGATGTTTCAGATCGAGCAGGAGTTCGCGTCGCGGGGCATCACCGGCGTCGAACTGCACTTCGTCATCGCGGACATTAACGATCAGGTGACGATGGGCCGGGTTCTCGGCCAGCATCTCCCCGAGTTGATGTTCCACGCCGCTGCATACAAGCACGTGCCGCTGATGGAGTACAACGCGCAGATCGCGATCCGCAACAATGTGCTCGGCACCAAGTCGGCCGTCGATCTGGCCGATCGGTTCGGCGTCGAGCGATTCGTGATGATCTCGACCGACAAGGCCGTTCGTCCGACGAGCGTGATGGGATCGACCAAGCTCGTCGCCGAGAAGTACCTCCAGGCGGTGGCCTCCCAATCCAAGACGCAGTTCATCACCGTGCGGTTTGGCAACGTGTTGAACTCGGCGGGCAGTGTCGTGCCGACGTTCCGGCGTCAGATCCTGGCCGGAGGTCCGCTGACGGTGACGCACCCCGACATGACGCGATTCTTCATGACGATTCCCGAAGCGGTGCAACTCGTCCTGCAAGCGGGTGCGGTGGGTGAGTCGGGGCAGGTGCTGATCCTCGACATGGGCGAACCGGTCAAGATCGTCGATCTCGCGAAGGACATGATCACGCTCTGCGGTCTGAGATATCCCGACGACATCGCGATCGAATTCACGGGCCTGCGACCGGGTGAGAAGATGTACGAAGAACTCTTCTACGACAACGAGAAGTGTGCGAAGAAGGTCCACGACAAGATCTTCTGCGCGGAGCGCGAACCGATCCAGCCGGCCACTGTCAAACGGCACGTTGCACAACTCGAACGAGCCATCCACGCCAACCTGCACGAAGCGCGAACGGCTCTCGCCGAAGTGGTTGCTCAGTATGTCGAGTCCGATGAATCCGCCGCCGACGTGCCCGCGATCCGGGACGTGAGGAAGGCCGCCTGACGCGGAGTCTCATCCGGATGATTCACGGCCGCACACGAACCCGAAGCGTAAGCGAGGGCGAAGCGTGATGACGCCCTCGCTTACGCTTCGGGTTCGTGTGCGGAACGCCGTTCTATCCATGAGGAGGCCGTGAATCAGCCGGTCTCAGCCGCTCTGTCGGGCCAACGCCAACGCTCCGTGGACCACGACACTCTCGCCCAGCGCGGCAGGCTCCAGCCGGTACGAGTTGGCGAGCGGTGGAAAGACGTACTGCCGGACGGCCGCGTGCAGCGGTGCGAAGAACACCTCTTCGCCCACCAGCGACACGCCGCCTCCCACGATGACGACCTCCGGTGCCACCAGCGTCAGCACTTGAGCGATTGCCCAGCCGAGAACCCGCGTCGCTGACACATACTGCTCGCGCGCAAGCCGATTCCCCGCCGCAGCCGCCTCACCAATCTCCTTTGTTGTCAGCCGCTCGAGGTTCCCCTGACAACGCGCGAGCAGATCGCGCACATCGTCCGAGTGAGGTTCCCGTTCGAGCAACTCCGCCAAACAGGCTCGCGTGGCGAGAGCGATCCCCGGTCCAGCCGCCAGCGATTCGACCGTGTTCGCTGAGCTGGTCGCAGCGAGACCGGGACGCAAGTGTCCGATCTCCGCCGAGGCCGGGCGATCGGTGCCGTGAATCTGCCGATCGAACACCAGACCGCCTCCGATCCCCGTGCCGACGGTCGTATAGAAGACGCTGCGTGCCGAGCGGCCCGCGCCGAAACAGGCTTCCGCCAGCGCGGCCACATCGCAGTCATTGCCGAGGAACGTCGGCACTCCCAACTCCGACTGAGTCCATTCGACGATCGGGAAGTTGTCCCAACCCGCCACCTGATGGCTCGTCTGCACGAGGCCCCTCGCGCCGAGAACCGGCCCGCCAAATCCATAGCCGATCCGCTCGATGCGATGCGCCGCGATTAGGTCTCGCCCCACGGACCGAATCTGCCCGCGAATCCCTTCCCCCCCGCGCGCGATATCAACCGTCCGCCGCTCGAACGCAACGAACTCCGAGCCATCGCCGTGGCCCACGCCAAGCTGCAACTTCGTGCCGCCGATTTCGATGCCGAGGTACATGGGTGCCTAGTGGGTAGTGAAATATGGATGAGAAGGGAACGTGGTCGAATCACCGGCCGAATCTGAACGGAATCGACGCTAAGGGGCTGTGTATTTACTGCTTCCGAGAGTTGGCGTCGGTACTCAAGTCACCCGCAGCGTGAGCGAGGGCGATCTGAAATCGACACGTCCGTGGAGCGTCCGCCCTCGCTCACGCTGCGGGTGAATGGCACTAACTTTAGGTAGCCACGGTCGCCAGACCGTGGGATTTAGCGGTAACGGTGCAATCCCCACGCTCTGGCGAGCGTGGCTACGAATCTAAAGTTAGTGCCATTCACGCTGCGGGTTACTTCCAGAACCCTCTGACGTAGTAAATGCACAGCCCCTAAGCTCGACTTTTGCCATCTATTTGGAGTGCGGCAATTGGTTGCCGCTTTCCCTTCTCGCGATGGTTTGAGTTTTTGAATGCCCCGGCGGTTAATGT
>JAYUFF010000170.1:0-6752 GCA_043738825.1 Schlesneria sp. | reverse complement strand
GTGGCACCCCAACTTGAAAAAGGCGATGGTCCTGTTGAGACGGCAACCCCGCACTGCGTTGGTGCAGCGACCCGGACGTTTGGAACGTCCGGGTCGCTCTTCGGTCGCCGAGCGAGCCGCATCCGCGTGAGCTACTTCTTCGCCTTCTTGAGCGTGACGAGGTACTCGACGATGTCGGCCATCTCTTCCTGTGAGAGCAGCTTTGCGAGGTCGGCGGGCATCAGTGAGATTGTGTTCTTCTGACGTTCGTCGATGTCCTTGATCGCGATCATGCGGACGAGGGCGTCGATTCCCTTGAGGCTCAATTTCTCGCCGTCTTCGCTGACGAGCAGGCCCGTTTGCGTCGTGCCGTTGTTGAGGACGATCGTCCACGCTTCGTAGTTGTGGCTGATCCCCGCGCTGGGGAAGACGATCGATTCAAACATCGCCTGGCGGCTGAGCTTGGCTCCGATCTCGGACAGGTTCGGGCCGACTTCCTTGCCCTCGCCGTTGACGACGTGGCAGGTGGCGCACTTGCCGGTCGTGGCGTAGAGTTTCTGGCCGTTGCCGACGTTCCCCTTCAACTTGGCGAGTTCGCCCAGCGGCGGAAGCGGTTTGGCGTCCTTGCCGGTGGGAGGTGGGAAGAGTTTGGCGACGACGGCTCGTTGAGTCTCGTCGAGCGGCGCGGTGGAGAGGGCGGCGGCCAGCGCGGGGGCGAACGATTCGTTGAGGGCGTTGGCTTCGGCGAGCTTCAAGACTGCGGTCGCTCCGGCCTTGGTGCGAGTGGCTCCCTTGATGGACTGCCGAGTGATATCGACGGGGTAGTAGTTCAGAGTGGTGACGATCGGCAGCAGCAGCGGGACGGCCTTGGCGTCGCCCGAATTGCTCAGCGCGGTGGCCAGGCCGAGAGCAGTTTTCGCCCAGCGCTCCTGCTCCGCCACCGCCATCGGAAGCCGCAGCGGCTTCTCCAGGAGTTCGAGTTGATTCTTCGCCAGTAGCACGCGGATGGCGTCGATGCCGATTTGGTCATCGGGCTTTTCGGCGGCCAGGGCGAGCAGTTCGGGGAAGCGGTCGGTGACGTTGAACTTCTCGACGAGCGAGATGAACTGCGGATCGCCCTTCAGCCCGTCGAGGACTCGATTCAAAGCTGCCTTCTGCCCGGCGTTCTTCGAGACATCAAAGCCCTTCAACCGGCTGAGTGCTTCCGTGCTGATGAACTTTGTCTTGGCCTCATCGCCAAAGTTCATGAAGGCGAGTTGGATCATCGCATTATCAGTCTCCTTGGCATCCTGAAAGTCAAATGCACGCAGGTAGCGTGGGCACTGCTCGGCTGTGACGGACGGGTTCATCAGGATCGCCGCGAGGATTGTCGGTGTCTCAAAGGAGCGGGATCGCCATACGATGTCTCGGCCAACTGGTGTTCCCGCCACGTTGACACCCTGCTTGATCAAAGCTGCGATACACGAATTCCAGTCATCGCCCGCTCCGATCCCGAGGGCTTCGAGATACCAACGATCTTTACCGTCGTGCTGCATCGCGAGCTGTGCCCAATAGTCGGCCTTGTTTTTCAACTTGGAGTGTCGCAGTGCAATTGCGACCTCACGCAACACCTCTTTCGAGTTTGGAGTGTCGGTCAGAATGTCGCGAAGAGGCACGCGGATCAGTTGTTCCTCAAACGTGACTGATGTCGCGATCTTCTCTGATGCCGTCTGGACGAGCGTATCTCTCGCCCCCGCATTGGCGAGCTGGCGCGCAGCACGGATACCTGTGATGCGTACGTCGGGATCAATGTCCACCATCGCTGATGCGACGTGCAGCAAGCCCTTGACCTTGATTTTGCTCAGCAGCCAAACGGCTCGGGCACGCAGCGCCGGACTGGGGTCATCCTTCTTGGAAGCGTCGGAGAGCCGAACGGGTGGCTTCCGCCAATTCGCCAACTTGAGGAGTTCGGCCTCGGCCTTCTCACCCATCGCGTGCAGCGCCGTCCAAGCCAAGTATCGCGTGGCTTCGTTCGGACTCTTGAGGGCGGCGATGGCTCCTTCGACGGTGCTGACATCGACCTTTGGAATCTTGTAGGGAGTCTTCGGCGGGGCGACTCGGAACAGGCGGCCTCGGTCGGCGTCGCCCATGCGGTGGCCTCCCACGCCGGGGTCGTACCAGTCGGCCACGATCAGCGAGCCGTCGGGAGCGACGCATACGTCCGACGGGCGGAACCAGTTGTCGCGCGCTCCCGTCAGGATGTTGACCGTCTCGGCGGTGTAGCCCGCGCCCGACTTCTTCACCGGGTAGGCTCGCACCACATTCGGCCCGGCGTCGCAGTGAATGATCTGGTTGCGGAAGACCTCGGGGAGCAGATCGCCCTCGTAGACGCAGATGCCCGTCGGCGAACCGGCTCCCGTTTGCAGCAGGTTCGGCACCGTGCCGGGATCGTTGAGATGCCAGTGACGCAGCGGGATTTCGGTTTCCATGTTCGTGCGCGGCGACTGCCAGCCCGCGCCGGTGATCTGATCCTTGTAGCCGTAGTCACCGAACTCCATCACGAAGTTGATGCGGACCCCCTTGTTGCCGTCGTCGTCGTTGTCCGACTGCCACATCGTTCCGAAGCTGTCGACCGCGATCTCCCAGTTGTTGCGGAAGTTCCAACCGAGCGTCTCGAACTCAGTGCCGTCCATGTTGCAGCGGAAGACCATGCCTTCCTGATACGGCTTGCGGCTCGCGTTCACTTCGTTTCCAGCGAGGTCCACGATCGGCTTGCCGTCCTTGTCCTTGATCTGGTTCCCGGAGTTGCCGAAGTTGAAGTACAGCTTGCCGTCCGGCCCGAAGTGGAAGGCGTGGATTCCGTGGTCGTGCTGAGTCCCGCCGATGCCGGTGAAGAGCAGTTCCTTCTTGTCGGATTTGAGATCGCCGTCTTCGTCGTGCAGGAAGAAGACGTTGTCGTTGGCCGAGACGATGATCTTCGTTCCCTTGCCCGAGGGCGTCGGCAGGACGCAGATGCCGTGAGCCGAATCGACATCCTTGCCTTGATGAAAGACCGTCTGCTTGTCGGCGACGCCATCGCCGTCGGTGTCTTCGAGGATCAGGATGCGGTCGCCTTCCTTCCGCTCGCCGTTGCGATGGCGGTAGTTCACGACTTCGCAGACCCAGACTCGGCCGAGATGATCGATGTCAATACTCGTCGGGTTGAGCATCGCGGGGTTGGACGCTTCGCTGGCGAACAGCGTGGCCTCCAGCCCGTCGGCGACATCTAGGCCCGAGACGGCATCCTTCGGCTCGCGACTTCCCGCACCAGCGGCCTGCGCTGCTTGAGCCACCTGAACCGGAGGCTTCTGCGTGTAGACGAAGAACTGCACTGAGCTGCTGCCGCCTTGGTCCGAGCCACCGTTGTCGATGCCGCCGCGCGCCTTGAAGCGGGTCGTCCCGGCAGGCAGATCGAACGCGATGACCGAATTGGCGTGAGTGCCGATCCCGTACTCCACCGGCTTCCCGGCGATCTTGAGTCCGTTCCCCTCGGCGTTCTTGTTGAGGCCGACGTTACCCCAGGCGGCAGATGCCGACTTCCACTTCAACTCGGTGAGCTTCTTCTCACCCGCAGCCGTGACGAGTCGCGGCTCGGCCCAGTCGGCCCAGTCGGCGGTGAAGCCGTTCCCGGCGTCAGTCACGACGAGATACAGCTCCTTCGCGCCGGTGACATCGACATCGATCTCAACCGCATGACCGGGCGTCTGCGTGTCGATGACCTTCGACTGAAACTTGGGTTCCTGAGCGAAACAGAAACCACTCGCGCCGAACAAAGCCAGCGCGGCGAGTGAGGCAAGCGGACGAATGAGCATCAAGGAAGACTCCATTGGTGAAGTGAGGAATAGGTTCGTTGGAATGGTGTCAGTGAGAGGGATCGTTGGCGTTTGGCTGCAACAGTTGATTGACCCAAGCCCGATCGTCCACCGAAAGTTTTGGAACGAGGGGGACTTCGTACAGGGCAGGGCCATATCGACCGTCATCGTAGACGCAATCCAAGACCTCCTGAAGGTTCAGGATGATCTCGGGCGTGCCCGCTTTCAGTGGTATCGCAATCGCAGGGAGACGGTCACGCAGGCTCCACGAGAACACCTGAACCTTCGGACGTTTCTCCGCGCGGCTGACGGCGGCGTAGTAGTCCCCCTCGGGATGAGGAGGGGCTGGCCAGACGGTGCCTCCTCCCCTCAGCAAATCAATCTCGATGAAATGAGTTCGGCTTTCGAGGACTCGTCGTCGTTTGCGGAGATACAGTCGCCGCCCTTTGGCACCGGAACGTTTATTGGAAGGGGACAGCAACTCGATCAGGGTGATGATCCGGGAGTTCCGCTCGTCGCGCACTTCCAGCCAAGACTCGTGATGCTCGACGGGCATCGGCCAGAGCAGGGTTTGGGAAACGGCAAGCGTCCCGGCTTGGCTGGTGTGGCCACCGGCTGACTCGGGTGACTCGGCTGACTCAAACACGATGGCATCGGGAGCCACTTCCCGCGAGCCGATCTCTGGTGGATCGTGATCCACATACACCCGCTGTTCGACGCGTGCCGCGTAACCGTCCGGCAACTCACGATTCAGCCCGCGCCGAATCTCAGCGATGGCGGAAGTATGAAAATCGCTCCACGGCCCGCATTCGATGAACGGGTCCATACCGGGGAAGGGGGATGGCATGTTGTGGTCTCCGTCGTGTGAGCGGCATTGGCGAGAAATGGAGGATGGGCACTCTTGCCCGTCCGGATTTCGCCACTAAACACTGCGAGCCAAACAAGCGGACGGGCAAGAGTGCCCGTCCTACATTTCGCTTGTGACTTTGGGCTGCACGTCACTCGGCGGCGCGTTTGCCGACGGGCTTCTCGTTGTTCCATTCGTCGAGCATCGCCTGGATGCGGGCCTTGTTGAAGTCGGGAGGGATCGGCTCGTCGTGGTTCGTGAGCAAATCATCGACGGTCACTTTGCCCGCGTTGACTCCGCCAGCGGGGATGTCCAAGCCCGAGGTCCAGACGATCGCGTTCAGCATCAGTTTGCGGAACTGATCGTTGCCCCAGTTCCAGTGAACGTGACCGCCCGAGCAACCGAAGCCGCGACCGCCGTCGGCCCGCTGAGTCGCCCAAGCCATGTGCTGCGGAGCCTTGTCTTCCAAGATTGCCTTGCGGGCGTGAGGATTGTTGTTGTGCTGGTTCTCGGGACGACTGAGCTTCGGCACCTGCTTGCCGTCCTTCTCTTCCATCACGACCTTGCCGTCCTGATCGACGACGACCAGCGTCGTGAGCGGCGGCAGATCAGTCAGGATCGGAGTCACGCCGTCCATGTTCTCGCGAAATCGCATGTGGTAGTACCACTCATCGTTCGTCTTGAAGGGCTTCACGCCGCGAGTCGTCGGGTGGTCCGGGAACTTCGTGTAGCTGGCGTCCCAGTGCGGATTGACCGAGTAGTTCGGCTCGAAGTAGCCGCCGGTCCAGTCGATGAACGCCTGGCCCGGCTTGCCGATGGTCGTCTCGACACCGTAGTGAATGCAGACGATGCCGACTCCCTTTTTGGTCAGGGCCTGCAACTCATCAAGATGCCCGTTGAAGGGATGCCCGCCGCCACCGTCCGAGTAAATCGTGATCGAGTTTGCGGACGCGAGCTTCTCCGGTGACGGCCAACCCTGCTTTTGCAGTGAGTGAACTTCAGCCTCAATCGGCAGGCCGCTTTCGTTGATGAGTTTCGCCAGCAGCGAGCAGCCCGCCAGATGATCGTGAGCACCAAAGCCGTGGCTCGGATTTCCGGCCAGCAGCAGCGCCTTCTTCTTGCCGCTGGTTGAGGTCGGAGCGGCGGAGGTCTTCGCTTCCGCCTTCGCCTGCTTGATCTTGATGTTCCGGAATTGAACCAGCATCGGATCGCCGGCGTGAAGCTGAAGGGCGAGAACGCCCTTCTCGCGACGGTCCTTCTTGTCCTCGTCCGTGACAATCGAGGTCACGACATCGTTGATGCGGTGCTCGAACCGAAAGCCCTTGGCGATGATGTGGTAGGTGTTCCAGTCTTCTTTTTTGATCTTGGCCTGAATCTCTTTGGTGTCGCCAATTTGTTTGACGACCTTCGGCTTGTGATCGTCACCAATCACCGTCTCTTGTCCGCGCTGAGCGAGGATGCCTCGGAACTGCTCGCCGTAATTGATGCCGCTGTATGTGTCGCCCGCCTCGAAGTCGGCCTGATAGCCGCCGATGACCCACTTGTTGTCCGGCACCTCAAAGCTGCGGTATTGGATGCCCGAGTTGCCAAATCCCTTGTCTCCCTTCGGAACGATCTTGTATTCCAGCTTGAGTTCAAAGTCGGCCGTCTCGCCGCCGCGCCAGATGATGAACGTGTTGCCATTGGTCTTCTTCTCTTTGGTCGTTTCTCCGGTAATTGCTCCGTCTTGGACTCGCCAAAATTCGGGATTGCCGTCCCACTTGTCGAGTGTCTTGCCATCGAAGATCGAAACCCAGCCATCGTCCTGGGCGTGAGCCATCGAACTCACCATACCCAGCGTGACGAGGCTCATCAGCCACGCCACCATTTGCATCCTGAACCGCATGATCGTCTCCTGTCGAAACCCGGTTGATGAATCTCTGTCGCAATGCGTCGAGGGGCGGAGGCCGACTCGCGCGGGGCGGCATTGGAACATATTGGCGACTCCCTTCGCAACCGGCTCCGTTCGTGGCACGGGCTGCCAGCCTGTGAGGCAACCCACGGAGAATGATTTGCCCATAGAAGCCTGAAGCGCAAGCGAAGGAAGACTTCGCTTG
>JAYUFF010000169.1:0-2563 GCA_043738825.1 Schlesneria sp. | reverse complement strand
TGGCATCGCGTGAAGCAGTTCGTCCGTGCGGGCTTCTGGCGAAACTTCCTCGTGAAGTATCCCGAGGCCAACGAGATGTACTCACGCATGATGCAGGTCAGCCAGCGGGTGGAGCAGGCCGCGTCCGGCGAAGTCGATCCGCGCGTGAAGCCGCTTATCGAGGAAGCGCGACGCGAGTTGTATCGCGCTCAGTGCAACTGCCCGTACTGGCACGGAGCCTTCGGTGGTCTGTATCTGCCACACCTGCGCAACGCGGTTTACTCGAAGTTGATTGCCGCCGACACGCTGCTCGAACGGGCGGCCGGTCGCAGTGGACGTTGGGTCGAGATTCAGGCCGACGATTTCAATCTCGACGCACGGAAGGAGATTCGTCTGGCGGGAGATCGTCTCGTCGCGTATCTTGCTCCCGGCAAGGGCGGACACCTGTATGAGCTTGATCTGCGGGCGATCAACACGAATTTGCTGGCGACGCTCAACCGACGGCCCGAGCCGTATCACGACCGCATCCGCCAGCATGCCGGTCAGGCGACCAACGACGCCGGTGGAGGAGTCGATCCCCACGGCGGCGTTCGCTTCAAGCAGCCCGATCTCGACAAGAAGCTGCAATACGACGCGTGGCCTCGCAAAAGTTTGGTCGATCATTTCCTGCAACCGGGCCTGTCGCGAGAGGCGTTCATCAACGGTCACGGCGGACTGGGAGACTTTATTGAGGGTGTCTATCAATCGAAGCTCCGACGTTCCGACGAGCGAGTCGAAGCCTGTCTGTGGCGCGACGGAAACCTCGGCCCCTATCCGGTGAAGGTGACGAAGACGATTGCACTCGATGCCGGAGAAAGTGGCACGCTCGACGTGAACTATCTACTGGAGAACCTCCCCGCCGGACTGCCGATTCATTTCGCGGTCGAGTTCAACTTCGCCGCGATGCCCGCCGGTGCGAACGACCGCTACTTCTATGGCGAGGACGGCCAATCGCTCGGGCCATTGGAGTCGCGACTCGACACCGAACCGATGTCGCGCATCGGCTTGGTGGATGAGTGGCTCGGTGTGGACGTGGCTCTCGACTCATCTAAGCCCGCGAGTTTCTGGACGCTGCCAATCCAAACCGTCAGCCAGTCCGAAAGCGGATTTGAACTGGTCCATCAGAGCTGCGCGGTTGTCCCGCACTGGCAGTTCCAGGCTCCGGACGACGGCATCTGGCGAGTCCGTCTGTCCTTGTCGTTCGACACGTCAGCGACTCAGGCCCGTGCCCTCGCGGAGCAAGCTCCAACCCGCCGCAAGAAGGTCGATGCCACGAGATGAGCAGCCCACCGTCTCATCGAACGTGGCTGTTGGAACAGAGCGCCTTGCCGTTGGATGAGAGCACAAAGAAAGACTGAGGGCGTTCCAAGTTGCCTCGAAACGCCCCCAGATCATTGCCTCACAGCAAGTGCGGGCCAACGCCTACCGCTCGGCGTCGAATAGTAGTCGCAGGTCGCGTGCCGACAAGGGGCCTCATCACAAAATGGTGGCCCCGATCTTTACATGCTGGCGAGTGGTGCGGTGCTTGCGACTTGAGGCCGGGTTGGGGCCACCCAATGACTCGCACCGTTTCGCCCCGAATGCGGCATTCCGCTGTTCGATCGTGTCGGTCGAGGAGAAGAGCGGCCTGCGCCGTGATTCGGCGTAACGTGTGATGTCGTTTCGCCTCACGTTGAGATTCCTCATCGAATGCAGAGCCGACTCGCAGCGGTTACACTGCGAACCGACGCCAACACGATGGACTCCGAGTTGGCAGGTTGATGTCTGGATTGACTGCTCGACCTCCCTGATTATTCTGGCCTCATGACACATGACCGAACCTCGCCCGGAAGCATCGCCTTCCACTCCGATGACCGTGCCCCGCTTCATGGCGGCCAAGTCCAAAGGCCACCGGTTGTCGGTGCTCACGGCCTACGACCATCTGTGGGCGGGGATGTTCGATGAGGCGGGAGTCGATGCGATTCTCGTCGGCGATTCGCTGGGCATGGTCGTGCAGGGAAAATCGACCACGCTGCCAGTGACGCTCGACCAGATGATCTATCACGCCGAGATGGTCGTCCGGGCCGTGAAGCGGGCGCTGGTGATCGTCGATCTCCCGTTCATGTCGTATCAGGTCAGTCCCGCGCAGGCCGTTGAGAACGCCGGGCGAGTCTTCAAGGAGACGGGTTGTGCGGCGGTGAAGCTCGAAGGGGGAGTCCATCAGGCGGCGACGATCAAGGCGCTGGCTCAGGCCGACCTGCCGGTGATGGCTCACGTCGGAATGCGGCCTCAGTCGGTGAAGAAACTTGGCGCAATGTCGAAGGTCCAGCGCGACGAAGCCGCACTGCTCGCCGATGCGAAAGCAGCCGAGGAAGCGGGCGCGTTCGGCATCGTGCTGGAGCTGATCCCGCGCGGCATCGCAGCCAAGATCACGCAGGCGCTCTCGATTCCAACCATCGGCATCGGTGCGGGACCAGACTGCGACGGACAGGTGCTGGTCAGTTGCGACATGCTCGGACTGACCGCCGGGTTCCAGCCCCGGTTCCTCAAACGCTTCACCAACCTG
>JAYUFF010000168.1:0-6756 GCA_043738825.1 Schlesneria sp. | reverse complement strand
GGCCAGTGGCAGGCCCTGATGCGCTACCTGGCCAGCTGGCTGTGGTTCGTGATTGGGAATCAGCCTTTACATCCTCGCACGGCCACGTCGAAGCTCCGTGACCGTGGCACCCCAAATTGAAAAAGCTGATGGCCCGGCAGGTAAAATACCTGCCCCACGGCTCAGCGCGGCAACCGTTTGATCGCGTCGAGTTCGGCCGCTCCGTCGTGGATGCCGTGTTTCTTCAGCTTGCTGAAGTACGTGCTGCGCGGCAGTCCGAGCAGCCGCGCCGCTCGAGCCTTGTTGCCGCTGCACTTGTGCAGGGCCTCGACCAGCGCCCGGCGTTCGACCACGGGATCACTCTCATTCCAGTCGAGTTGAAACTCGCCACCGAGCCGCTTGTCGCCGGTCGCGCTGCGCGACACATCGCTCGAACCCGACGCGATCGTTCGCCGCGTGTCCTGAATGTCGGGAGGCAGGTCGGCCACCGTGATCGCCTCCCCCTCGGTCAGGACGACGGCTCGTTCGATCACGTTCTGCAACTCTCGAATGTTGCCGGGCCACGAGTAGCGAGTCAGTGCTTCGAGGGCCTCGTCCTCAAACCGCGCGGCCCGCTTGCCGGCGCGCGGGGCCGTCCGTTTCAAGAAGAAGACGGCCAACTCCAGCACGTCGTCGGGCCGCTCGCGCAGCGGAGGCAAGGTCAGACTGATGACGTTCAGCCGGTAATACAGGTCTTCGCGAAACTTCCCTTCGGTGATCAGACGTTCCAGATTCTGGTGCGTCGCCGCGACCAACCGCACATCGACTCGAATCGTCTTGGTCCCGCCGACCGGTTCAAACTCCCGCTGTTGCAGCACGCGCAGCAGCTTCACCTGAACTTCGGGCGAGATGTCGCCGATTTCGTCGAGAAACAGCGTTCCGCCGTTCGCCAATTCGAATCTGCCCTGCCGGTCTGCCACCGCACCGGTGAACGCTCCCTTCACGTGTCCGAACAGCTCACTCTCCAGCAACCCCGCCGACAACGCGGCACAATGCACGCTGATGAGCGGTCCGTCGCGGCGCGGACTGTTGTCGTGAATCGCCTGCGCCAGCAACTCCTTCCCGGTGCCGCTCTCGCCCCGCACGAGAACGCTCGTCTCGCTGGCCGCCACCTTGCGCACCGTGTCCAGAATTCGTTCGAGCGACGGGCTGTGGCCGATGATCGCATCGCGTCGAAACTCCAATGCGGGTGAAGCGGACGAAGCGGGCTGCGCGCTGGCGGCCAACTCCACCTGCAAGATCGTGATCTGCTGCTTCTGCTGCGCGATCCGCTCGGTCTTCAAACGCAACTCTTCATTGAGCTGCGTGATGTCCTGATGCACCTTCGCGCAGTGCAGGGCGACGCCCGTGATCTGACCGAGCGCCGTGAGAAACGTCAGATCCTCGGCCGAGTACATCGCACCGCTCTGCTTCGCCCCGAGCACGACCAGGCCCGCCAACTCGCCCCCCATTTCCAAGCCGTGGACCAGATCGGCCCGAACCTGCCGCAACACGTTCTGCACGGGAGAAACATTCTCACGCGAACCGGGAGTGACCCGCTGCAGCGTCGAATCGACAGCCAGCGCCTGCACGAATTCGTCCGGCACCTGCAACTGCATCGGCAACCCGGCCGATTGTCCTTCCACGGCCATCAACCGGAAGCCGCTCGATCGCCCCTCGCGCAGATAGAGCGCGGCGTGTTCCGACTGAAGCACGTCGCGGCACGAGCGCGACATCCGCTCGGACAGGAACTGCACGTCGGTCAGTCGGCCGACCTCGCGGTGCATCCCCTGCAGAGCCTTGTCGAGCTGATACTTCTCGCGGAAGAAGCGTCGATCCACCCAACTCTGCCACGAATCCCGCAGCCAGATCAGCAGAATGACCGTCAGCATCAGGATGCCGGCGATGATCCAGGACTGCTGCTCGATGGCGGGAGTTTTTCTCACGGCCACGGCCAGACTGCCGAAGGCGATCCCCAGCGCGACCGTTCCCGTCGCTCCGTAGCTCAGCACGTAGTACCACATCCCCTTGCTGATGATCTGATCGATCAGCATCAGCTTGTAGCGCACAATTCCCACGGCGTACGCCAGCATGAAGACCAGACTGGCGAGGAACATCGGAATGCGGGCACCGCCGAGTGCGAAGTTGACCCGCGAAGAGATCGCCAACCACAACGCGTACGCGATGCAGAGGGCCGCTCCGAAGCCGGCCCACAATATCGAACGAACCTGACTCAACTCGACGGGATTTCGCGTCGTCCAGGTGCTGTGGCTGAGCGTGCCGAGCGTCAACAGGAAGTACACCGCCGCAATGCCCAGATAGGCATAGATCCCACGCATCAGGCAGTTGAGACACAAGAGCAACAGTTGCGCTCCCTCGGAACCGTGCGACATTCCGGACAAAATCCACAGCAGCCCCTCAGTCAATAGGAAGCAGATGATCGCCACCACAGGAATGGAGTAGATGGACCAGGTCACAGTCCGAGGCCACGCCGTCAGTGGTGGCTTCGCGCGCGGATAGACCAGAAAGAAGTGCAGCGTCACGGCGGGAAGCAGAATGCCCGAGACGGCAAAGGGGACCGTCAACCAGAGGCTGCCGGCAATCGTTGACCAGTGAAAGCCGCCCACAAATGCGGCCAGCGTTACGGTCGACATCACGAAGAAACGTCGAGCGGCCTCATCAAACGGTCGATTCCAAAACGCGACCGCCCCCACCGAGAAGATCAGCAACTGCAACAGAAACCAAATCAATGTCAGACCCACCTCGACGGCTGGCACGGACTGCAACTGGACCGCGCACTTCATACGCTTCTGGTTTTGGCTCTTGAGAAATTCAATGCGCAGCCAGCGTGTTCCATCCGCTTCCTGAACCAAGGATGGCAGTCCAACCGTCAGTGGGTCAGATGTTTCGGCAATGATGCCATTCGGTGGGATCTCGCGACTGCGTAACGAAAGCTGAGCGCGAGCAAAGTCGATGAAGTTGGTGACAGGCCGATCATCCAAGGCGACCAGAAAATCACCCGCCTCGGGAGCCGGACCAAAACACTTCAGCCCGGGCGTATCCTGAATCTCGATCCCCACGGATTCGCGCCTCGCATCTGTGAAGCCAGTGTCGGCGAGCAGGAATCGAAGTCGCAGGTCCGGAGCCGTCGCGACGAATGCCAGGACGAGGACGCAGTAGCTGACGATGAATCCGCCAGCTACTGCCAACACCCAACGCGGAACCCGATTCGTAGTTTCCATTGATCTTTCACGACTTACAAAAACCGGACGGAGCGCCGAACTCTGCGCCGAAAGCGCCGACAACAAACAGGGCAATCACATTTCGGCGCTCGTTCGTCGCACCGTCAGTCACACAACAGGTTGCTTTCGCCGTGCGATGATGCCGTAAGAATCTGCCCAACACAACGATAGGCGGCTTTTTTCAGGCTGACCCCATTTGAATTGCCTTCCTTTCAGCGCCGAACTCTTCACGGCACGGCAGATGCTAGACATTACATCATCAAAGAGGGCGAGTGCCGGTCACCCCGGTGATTCGTCAAATATCCGCAGCCCAGCCCGAACCCCCGATGGTAAGGAATTTAAGACTTTCGCCTGTGCGCTGTCATGGTCTCCATAAGAGCAGTTCGACCCACTCTGCTCCCGCCGGTCCCCAGTCGCCAGTACACCCAAAACAGGCAGGGTCACTTTCCGTCGGGGGTTCTTTTTCTACCGCCCTGATGTTTGTGTCCACAGTAACAATGCACGGATCGCGGATGCCCCCACGGATGGGGGCTTTTTTTTGCGCGCTGGCTAATCCGGCGAGTTGGCGGCAAGTGTGGCACCGTCGAGACTTGTCCCTCGGCGGCGAGGAGTTCCGTCATCCAAGTCGAGCGGTTCCCGAACTGCGGGTTCACCGAGATTCTCGATCGAGGCGCAAAAGTGCGCCACACCGGACGAGGCAATCAGCGGGCGCAGTCAGTCCTCGCGGTAAGTCGCGTAGGAATTGAAGGTCTCCCATAGCGAGACCTCTTTCACCGGCAGGCGGTGCGATTTGGCGAAGTCGTAGATCAGCTTCGCGATGTTTTCCGCCGTCGGGTTCTCCGAGACAATGTGCATCGGCTCACCCAGCTTCTCCAGGATCGGCACGATCGGATCGGCTTCATGCAGGATCATGCGGTGGTCGAGATTGGCATCGATCCACCCGGCCACCTGTTTCTTGATGTCCGAGAAATCGACGACCATGCCGCGATGATCGAGCCGCTCACCTTCGAGTACGATCACCGCCTTGCCGTTGTGCCCGTGCAGGTGCTTGCACTTGCCGTCGTAGTTCAGCAGCCGATGGCCGTAACAGAAGTCAATCTCTTTGGTGACACGAAACATGGAGAACCATTCTGTTCAAAGATCAACGCTGAAGTCCGGCTTAGCTTTGTCAGCCGGACTTCTCTTCGGATGGACGCTTCCCCGGAGAGAAGTCCGGCTTTCGGAAAAGCCGGACTTCTGGATGGCCGACATCGCTACTTCACCAGCACGCGGTAAGGCAGCACGGTGAGGACTCGCTCCTTGGCGAGCAGCTCGTAGATATTGAGGCCGCGCAGTTGAGAAGCGACCTCCTCGGGGAGGTGCTTCAGCAGTGCGGTGCCTGGTGATTGGAGTCTGGTCGCGCTCGGATCAATCGGACCAAACAGGGCTTCAAACGGGCTGGTCGGCTTGGGGAGATCGAGCCGTTCCATTTTTGTATCGGGATCAATCCCGGCCGACTTCTTGGCGAAGGCGATCGCATCGGCGAGGGTGCCGAGTTCATCGACCAATCCAAGTTGAAGGGCCTGCGCACCGGTGTAGACTCGTCCGCGAGCCATCTTCTCCAGTTTGTCGACTTCCATCTTGCGGCCGGCTGCAGCTTTGGTCGTGAACTGGGCATAGATGTCGTTCAGCATCTTTTGCATGGCGGCCTTCTCGGTATCAGAGAAGGGAGTCGTGGTGCTGAGGACGCCGCTGTTCTTGCCTCGCATCACGATGCTCGTGGTGATGCCGACCTTCTCGTAGAATTTCTCCAGAGCAATCTTGCCGCCCACGACGCCGATCGAGCCGGTCAACGTTCCAGGCTCGGCGAAGATGCGGTCGGCTCCCATCGCGATGTAGTAGCCGCCGCTGGCCGCCGTGTCTCCCATGCTGACGATGAACGGCTTCTTACCGTCGAGTGCTTCGAGTTCGTGCCACATCAGGTCGCTGGCGAGGGCACTGCCGCCGGGGCTGTCGATTCGCAGGACAACGGCCTTCACCGTCGAGTCGTCTCGCGCCTGACGGATCGCCTTGATCATCGTGGTCGATCCCATCGTCTGTTCGCCGAAGAACGGGTCGGACGCGCTGGAGCCGGACATGATCGCACCGCTCGCGTTGATGACGGCGATCTTGGGGGCGGTCGATTTGCGCGTGGTTGGCTCAACCCCCATCATCAGATTCATCATCTTGGCCATGCCGGTGAAGCCGCTGAAGTCGGTGTCGATCTTCTTCTTGCCGTAGCCCTTGTTGATTTTGACTTCGGCCTCTTTGTCGTCGCCCTTGATGAGCGACTCGATGGCGTCTTCGTAGCCCACCACGTCAATCAGCCCAAGCTTTTTGGCGTCACTCGCCGTGTGTAGCCCCGTGTCGATGATGGCCTTCACCTGATCGGGGGTCAGCTTGCGGCTCGATGAGATCGTCTCGACGATCTGGCGGTAATAGTCATCGAGAATCGCTTCCATCTCTTCGCGGAAGGCGGGACTCATTTCGGATCGGCTGTACGGCTCGGCGGCCGACTTGAACTCGCCCACGCGCAGCATCTGCGGTTGGATCGACAGCATGTCGAACAGGTTTTTGTAGAACGAGACTTCGGCGCGCAGACCGGGCAGCATGACCATGCCCGATTCGGGGATCACGATTTGGTCGCAGGCGGCGGCGAGCAGGTAGCTCTTGGTATCGACACTCTCCATCCAGGCGTAGACCTTGCGTCCCTTGGCCCGCATCTTCTGGATGCCGACTCGCAATTCGTTGAGCTTTGCCCAGCCGATCGACGGGTCGCTGATGTGCAGGATGACGGCGTCGAGGCTCTCGTCGCGAGCCGCCTTGTCCAGCCGCTGCAAGCCCGAGCCAAGCGTCTCGTGAACCTCGCCGAACAGTCCGGGAGCACTCACCCCTTCGGCGTAGCCGCCGGTGATCTCGATGTGAGCAACCGAGAGCTTTTTCTTGGTGGTGGCTTCGGCCTTGTCAGAGGCGTTACCGGGAGCGTTTGCCGCATAGACCGGCGCGATCACGAACAACGACAACAACACAGTGAACAGTCGCATTGCACAGTCTCCACAAAAGGAACGCGGCTCGAACCGCGAGATGGTTACCGCAGGGGAACCACAAGTCATGCGGCAGTTCTAGCCCGCGCGAGAGCGGTCGTCCAGTAGATCGACTGCCTCAAACAATGCCCACGTGGTCTTCCCACAGGCGATTCACCCCTCGGGATTTTTGGCTTTGCGAGAAACCGCGACGGACGAAAGCGAAGACGAAGAAAAATTCCAAAGCGGCGTTGGGGCACCCTCTGGGTCACACCGCACTCCCAAAGGGGCGTCGTGAGTTTCAGCGTTGAGAACGCGTGGTCAGTGGAAACGGTGGCGACCTGCTTGTCGTCTTCAATGTAGCCATCATCTTCAATGTAGCCATCACCGCTCCGCGTGATGAGCCTTTCACGAGCAACCTTCGAGCGTTCCAAACCCGCCACCTCACGCAGCCGAAGTCTTCCACCGGCAGCCGA
>JAYUFF010000167.1:0-2563 GCA_043738825.1 Schlesneria sp. | reverse complement strand
GCGACGGAATCAGTCCCTCGCGATCGGTGACGAGTTGCTGACCTCCGGGACCGGCCGCCGTGCGGACGAGGAAGTTTTTGTAGACGAGGTCCGCCAGCTCGGCCCCGTGATTGGGAGTCCCCACCATGACAGCGCGGCGGAAACGCGGATCGTGATGCTCGGCAAAGTAGGCTCGCGTGACGAGGCCCCCCATGCTGTGAGCGACCACGTACAACTCTTCAATTCCTTCGAGCGACTCGATCGTCTGATGCAGGTATTCGGCCGCATCGGGGATGCTGACCTGAGTGCTCGGGTAATCGAACTGGAAGGTTTGGAAACCGGCCTGCTCCAGCGTCTCGGCCATCGACGACATGCACTTCGACGAACGCAGGATGCCGTGGATCAGGACGACTCCGCGTCCCTTCATCGGCGGCAGCTTTTGCTCCTCGCGAATCCGCTTGAGTTTGGCCCGGCATACCTCCAACGTCCCCGAGGCGTGGCGGTTGTCGTGTTCGTCGAGCAGCCGGTAGTGCTTGGTGAAGACGTTCTGCTGGATGTGCCAGCCGTGGAAGAAGACCACGTCACCCCAGAACTGACCGCCGCCGAGTGTCTTCATCGAAATCTCGTCCTCGAACGTCCGGCGCAGTGAACTCGTCAGCGACACCGGCGGTTTGTCCTGCGCGGCGAGCGGCAACCCGAACGCAACGATGAATGCTATCCAACATCCCCAACGCATCGTGACTGCCTCCCGAGTGGATTCTGAACGTCGGAACGACTCGCGCATGAGTGGACGATTCTCGTGAAAGTGACCGCAGCCGGGAAGTCTACTTTTGTCCCCGACGATGCCAAGGAAAAATCGTCGGAACCTTCCTGTCCGCAATGTTCTCGTCACCCACCGGCGACGTTTGGCTTCTCGGGTTCCTTCGCGGGTGGAGCCGATGGACCGGGGAAGACGTTCAGCGGTTCGATCGCGTTCGCCGGGCGGTTGTCGTCCAGCGGAATCGGCTCGACGGGAAGATCGATGTGGTTCGGATGGAGTTGGCGTTTGGCTTCCTTGAGCAGGAAGTCAACACTCTTGAACGGCTCGGAACCGCTGTCGTGCCAGCGGATGCGGCCTTCGCCGTCGATCAGGTACGTTGCGTGGAGCGGCACTTTCTCGAAGTCGTCGAACGCCTGGTACAGCTTGAACACGGCGAACGAATCGTCCGAGACCAGCGGGAACGGGAATGTTCCGTCCGGCTTGTATTTCGCGTGCGACTTCTTCAGGTCGTCGAGGCTGTCCGTGCTGACGGCGATCAGTGAGACTCCCGCGTCGGCGTACTCCTTCGTCTTCGGCGCGAAGGCCTGCAACTGTTCCGCACAATGCAGGCAACCGTAGCCGAGGTAGAAGATCACGACCACGGGCCGACCGCGATACTCGGCGAGCGTGTGCAACTTGCCTTCGGCATCCGGCAGCGACCAGTCGGCGGCGGAAGACGGCTGCCATGTGAGCGATCCGAGCGAATCGAGGGTCGGCCGCTCACCGGCGTCTTCCTTCGCAGGCTTCTGCACGCGCCAGTCCTTGCCGAATCCGAGTTCCATCGCGATCGGTTCGAGTCGCGCGAAGGGAGGAGCGTTCAAGTCGATCGGCCCCGAAATCTCACGCAGCTTCTCTAACGACTGCTTCGCCTCGTCCTTCTTGTCGAATTGCCAGAGCATTCGCACGAGGTGAGCCAGCGGCCGGACTTCGTTCTCGTGCGAGTTGGCATGATCGCGCACGGCCTTCAGCGCCTCATCGTTCTTCCCGGCGAGCAACTGCACTTCGGCGAGAAACAGTTCATCGACGTTGGTTGCCTTTTTGAGTCGCTCGTGTGCCTCGGCTGGCTTTCCATCGGCGAGCAGCACGTGGCCTTGCAGTTCATCGACGGCTCGTTCGAGCACGCGAATCTTCTCGGACATCGGCTGCTTGGCCTGCTTCTGAGCCTCCTCGACCGCCTTGGCATCCTTTCCCTCGAAGCGGACTTTGGCGACGGCCTTGTCCACCGCCTCCTCTTCGTCCTGCTTCAGTCGCTTGAGCCGACGTTCAATGATTTCCAACTGAGCCTTCCCGTTCGCGGCGTCCCCCTTGCGGAAGTACGCTCGTCCCAGGGCACGGAAGCGTTTCACCTGCTCGCCATGATCGTCGGTCGGGCCGAGGTACTGCGTGTTCGCGTCGGCGATCAGTTGATCCCACAGTTCGTACTGCGAGTAGGTCTCGAACAATCGCAGCCGCCCGTAGTGAGCACTGCCGCCGCCGGGGAACTGGTTGTACTTCGGATGTCGTGGCAACTCGATCGTGTTGCGCGACAGGGCGACTGCGTCGTGAACTCGGCCGATGGATTGCAGGTTCCTCACCAGCCATTCGTTGTTGTGCGAGAAGTTGTGGATGCGGTCGGGCAGGATGCCGTCGCGCATCATGTAGGCATGGTCCACGCGGGCCGATGCCTCCTGCTGCCAGGCCGAATCGTCGTAGCGCTTCAACTTGGCGAACGTGTGTCCCGACATGTGCCACATGTGGGCGATGCCCGGAGCCGACTGCCCGCACTTCGCGGCCGAGTTCACCGCC
>JAYUFF010000166.1:0-2564 GCA_043738825.1 Schlesneria sp. | reverse complement strand
ATGTAGGGTGGGCTGTGCCCACCAAACCGCAAACCAAAGTGGTGGGCACAGCCCACCCTACGATTTGGTGGGCAAAGCCCACCCAATCCCCCAGATTCAACAAGGCAATGGCCTGCCACGAAAAGACCACAAATCGCCCCCGCCCAAGAATCTCGAAAGAATTCTTGTCGGGAACGGTTCGCCGTTGGGAATGTACTAACGTGGCTACGTCGGAATCAGGTTTTGAAACTGTCTCTTCGCCTCAGACCAATGTAGCCATCATCGCTCCGCGTGATGAGCCTTTAACAAGTGGACGCTTGATCCCAAAAGGCTCATCACGCGGAGCGATGATGGCTACATTTTGAAGTTCCCCGATCACGAAAGTCCATCCCCATGAGCCACGTCTCCGCCCCGGTCGAACTGCTGCGTTGGATCGATGCCTGCTGTGACCGCTTCGAGTCCGAGTGGCTGGCCGGGCACGCGCCTCGCATCGAGGACTTTCTGGCCGAGGTGCCGCCGACGAACCGCGAGGCTCTGTTGTCGGCACTGGTCGATGTCCAGAAGGAGTTGCTCGGCCGGGGCTTGTCCCGTGAATCGGCGGTGTCGGCGTCCGAGATTTCATTTGCAGAGGCCGTCGCGACCAACGACGACGCAGTGGCGAGCGTGGCGCTGCGCGTGACCGCCGGGCCGCACCAGAGCCAACAGTTCGTCTTTGACCGTCACGAGACCTTGCTCGTCGGCCGTTCATCGTCCGCGCAGTTGCGTCTTGAACGCGACGTTCATTTCTCACGCCATCATCTTCGTCTCGAAGTTAATCCGCCCGAGTGCCTGCTCATCGACCTCGACAGCATGAACGGGACGTTCGTCAACGGCGAGAGAGTTCGTCAGCACCTGCTGAAGGACGGCGACATCATCTCGGGTGGCGATACCGAGATGCTCGTGTCGATCGTCGATCCGTTGCAGACGCTTTGTCGGACGGGCATCAGGGAGGCTCACCACGGTGCCGACGTGACACCTGCCGCCGCGAACTCGTTGCCCTCGGTGTCCGGCTATGAGATCACCCGCAAGCTCGGCGGTGGCGATCTCGGCACGGTCTACAAAGCGACAAGGCTGGCCACCGGCGAAGCGTGTGCTCTCAAAGTCCTGACGCCCGCCACTCGGCTGAGCGATCGGACGATGCAGACGTTTCTGCGCGAGGCGGGAGTGCTGAACCAACTGCATCATCCGCACATCGTCCGCCTGCTGGACCTCGGTGCGACAAGCGGTCGGTTGTACATCGCGACCGAATACGTTCCGGCCGTCGCGTGGGACGACGTGCTGGAGCGAGCCACTCCGGAAACGCGCATTCGCGTCGCGTGCGGCATCATCGGACAGGTGCTCGACGCCCTGCAACATGCTCACACCCGGTCGTTCGTCCACCGCGACATCAAGCCGTCCAACATCCTCGTCCGGCGGCAGGGCAAGCGGCTGGTTGCCAAGCTGACCGACTTCGGACTCGCGAAGTGCTACGTCAATGCGGGGTTGAGCCAGCTCACACACGCCGGCGCGGTCCTCGGCTCACTCCCCTACATGTCGCCCGAGCAGTTCATCGACTCGCGCAGTGCGCGGCCCGCCTGCGACATCTACTCGACCGGTGCCACGCTCTATCGCCTGCTGACCGGCCACGATCCGTTCCGCTTCGACAAGGGACGCTGCCAATTTCTGGTGATCCTCGAAGACGAACCGATCCCGCTCCGGCAGAGCTTCCCGCAAGTCCCCGCCGCGCTGGCCGAGCTCGTTCACCGCGCGCTCGCGAAAGACCCACAACAACGCTTCTCGTCCGCCGCCGAGATGCGTCACGCCCTGCTCCCCTTCGCGCGTCGATGATGAATTCATCGTAGGGTGGGCAGTGCCCACCAATTCTTGCTGACACGAAACGGTGGGCACAGCCCACCCTACAGGTCTACAAGATCGCCGTCACTTGGTTTGCCCGAGTTGCATCTGATCTAATCCTGCCTCACCGTTCCATCCACTAGGGAGGGCCATCCCGATGACCGACCGCGACCCGTCGAAAGCCTCCGAGTCCATGCAGCGTTCGCTCGCCAATCGGGAGACGATCGCACCGTCCGGGTTGGAGGATTCGACGCCCACCGGCAGTGGGCCGTTCGCCGCCCTGCCCTCGCAGTTCGGGCGGTATCGCGTCACGAAGCTGCTCGGGCGCGGCGCGATGGGGACGGTCTATCTGGCTCACGATCTGGACCTCGGTAAAGAGGTGGCGCTCAAGGTGCCGAAGTTCTCGGGAGACGAAGACCCCGTCCTGTTGGAGCGATTCCGTCGCGAAGCCCGCGCGGCCGGGGATCTGAATCACGCGAACATCTGCGGCGTGTATGAAGTCGGTCAGATCGGCACGACGCACTTCATCGCGATGGAGTACATCGACGGACGCCCCTTGTCGGACTACATCTCCCCCGACTTGCCGCCCCGTAAAATTGCCATCCTGATCCGCAGGCTCGCGCTGGCGCTGGCTCAGGCGCACGACCGGGGGATCGTGCATCGCGACCTCAAGCCGGCCAACATCATGGTCAACTTGCAGGGCGAGCCGGTCA
>JAYUFF010000165.1:0-6757 GCA_043738825.1 Schlesneria sp. | reverse complement strand
ACCTCGCGACGCGAAGCGATTCGTCGCGCCCACTCGGCCACGCACATCCTGCATCACGCGCTGCGAACGTACCTCGGCGAGAACGCCACGCAGCGCGGCTCGAAGGTGCAGCAGGACGAACTGCGGTTCGATTTCGCGCATCCGAAGGGTCTTACGCCTGACGAACTGCTCAAGATCGAGGACGAGATCAACACGCGGATCGCCGAGGGGGCACCGGTCTCGACGAAGGTGATGCCGATCGCGGAGGCCAAACAACTCGGCGCGATGGCCCTGTTCGGTGAGAAGTATCCCGACCACGTCCGCGTCGTCCGCATGGGTGACTTTAGTACTGAACTGTGCGGCGGCATTCACCTCAGCAACACCGGACAAGTCGGTCTCTGCCGAGTCATCCGCGACGAACTGGTCGCCGCCGGAGTCCGCCGCATCACGTGCTTCACCGGCCCCAAGGCGATCGCCCGCATCCGCGAGACAGAAACGCTCGTCAAGGAGGCATCCGCTCTGCTGAAGTCACAGCCGGACGAACTGACTCGCAAGATCGCCGCCCTGCAAGACGAGTTGAGAGACACGAAGAGGGAGCTCGCCAAGTTCACCGGCCAGTCACTCGCCGAGTCTGCCGCCAAACTGGTCGCCAACTCCGAGTCCATCGGCGGCGCGCGACTGATCGTGGCCGAAGTGAAGGACATCACCCGCGACCAACTCAAAGAGTTCGTCGATCGCGTCCGCGAGAAAGCCCCCTCCGCCGCGATCCTGCTCGGCCTGATCGCCGACGACAAAGTCGCGCTCATCGCCGCCGTCAGCAAGGATCTTACGTCCAAGGGCCTCAGCGCCGGAGACTGCGTGAAAGCCGCCGCCAAGATCGCCGGAGGAGGTGGTGGTGGCCGCCCCGACCTCGCCGAAGCAGGCGGCAAAGACATCACGAAACTGTCCGAAGCCCTCGACGCCGGTGCAAGTTACTTCCGAGGGAAGCTTGGCTAGATCCTTTTCAGCAACGAATTCTCGTGTTTGGTGAATTCGTGGCCAGTATGCCTGAAGCCGTTGTCCGTGAGAGTAGATGCAGTCTTGAAGCGGAGGTTGGATCATGAGTGGGGAACTCGTGTTTACCGTTGAAGGCACCACGGCAATGCCTGCCACACAAATCTCGCTTTCTGAGGCAGGTTTGTGTGAGCGAAGCCATCTCCAAGAGTGGGTTCTGGCCCATCCGCAAATCCTTGGGGACGATGTCGTGATCGTCGCCTTTGAGTTCGACCGCTGGAAGTCTCATTCTGGGCAGCCTGAGCGTGATCGGCTGGACATACTGGGCCTCGACAGGTCAGGTCGGCTCGTTGTCGCTGAGTTGAAGCGGGATCTGGCACCCGACACGGTTGAGATGCAGGCGATCAAGTATGCCGCGATGGCCAGTCGCTTCACCCCCGAAGTACTCGCTTCCCAGCACGCTCGGTTCCTCAGCAGCCGCGGTCAACTAACAAGCGATGAGGACGCTCTTGCCCGCCTTTCGGCACATTCCGGCGAGCTTTCAATCGAACGGCTCAGGCGGCCAAGAATCGCCCTCGTCGCAGCCGAATTTCCAGCGACGGTCACGGCGACAGCAGTATGGCTCACGGAAATGGGCCTCGATATCAGCCTCATCAAGTTCGTTGCCTACCGTACTGCGAAGGAGACGCTCCTCACTGTCTCAAGACTCTATCCAGTACAGGATGTGGAGGAGTTCACTGTCGCGCCGCTCATGGCCAATGCTCGGATTCCGGAGAGCAACTATCCAGAACTGGATTGGAGTTCCGCCGACCTTCAAGCCCTTCGCAAAAGGGCGAACCCGACGACACTGGCCGCGCTAAACCTTTGTGCTGCCAAGCCGGCTGAGCTTGTCTCTCTTCGGGAAATTGAAGAGAAGGCTGGCTGTACACCTGCCGAGGCTCGCGGTCAACTCGCTGGCTTGACGATGATCGTGCGTCGGCAGTTCCGCCGGAAAAATTGGCCATTTGCGTGGCTCTGGGCAGCGGGCGGTGAGCAGCAGATGTACTACCGCATGAATCCAGAGGTCGCTCAGCTTTGGAAAGCATCTGAAGAGGCGTCCCCGCTGCCAATATCCAACATCGACGGAATGTCAGATCCAGCGCTTTAACAATTGCCCTCGTTCCGAAGGTTCGACTTGGGACTAGCCATTTTTGAAGCGCCAGCTTCGCGAGCATCGACCAGTCGTCGAAAGCAAGTCGCCAACCTACGGCTTGAGAACGAGAGCCGTAGAGATCAATGGAGACACGAGTCATGCGGTCATCAAGACAATTGAGTTCACGTGGCATCCGAATAGTGAGCACTGTCGACTGGTCACCGATGATGCCCAAGAGAGTAGGCGAAATTCATCCGATGATTCATGAATGGTCTGATCCGAGTTCCGCCATAGCGTTTCTTGAATCGGAAAAACAGAACAATGCCTTGCGGCAGTTTTTTCGCTACGAGGTCGAGGTTCGCTTCCTTAACGGCGATAAAGTCCAAGGCTGTTTCCAAACAAAGGACGGAGCAATCGAGTTCCTGGGAACACTGCACTAACGGTGTAGTTTCTCAGACCATCGAAGCCAATCTCGCTTGTTACCGAAGATCGAACTTGGGTCCACTATGCGCATCTGGGTTGATGGCGACGCCTGTCCAGTGGTGATCAAGGAACTGCTGTTTCGGGCGGCGGTGCGGGTGAAGGTGTTGGTGACGGTTGTGGCCAACGAGAAGCTGCGGATTCCGGTGTCGGAGTTCATTCAGACGCTGGTCGTCGGGTCGGGAATGAATGTCGCCGACAAACAGATCGTCGAGCTGGTCGAAGCAGGCGACCTCGTCGTCACGGCCGATGTGCCGCTGGCGGCTCATGTCGTCCAGAAGGGGGGCATCGCGATCAATCCGCGCGGGGAACTCTACACGGCCGAGAACATCGGTGAGCGGATCACGATGCGGAACCTGATGGATGAGCTGCGCGGCAACGACCTCGTCACGGGCGGGCCGGCTCCGTTTGGAACGAAGGACAAGCAGGCGTTTGCCAACCAGTTCGATCGGCTGCTGGCGAAGAGGCGAACCAGTCCGCGGTGAGTTCACGTCAGAGCGGAATGGCCTGATGGTGCGAGCACAGCCCGTGCAGTCGTTCCCACGTGAAGATGCCCGAGGCGTGGCGGTCGCTCCAGGTGATCTTCAGGGCGTAGTTGCCGGCGTAGCTCAATTCGATGGGCTGGATGTCGTCGGGAATCCACTCGGGCTGGATGATCCGTTCGCCGGTGATCTCGTGAACGCACTCGGCGCAGGGGCACTCGGACCTCACGAATTTGAAGGGGAGGCGGTACGAAGTACCGTCGGACCAGGTGATCTCGAAGGCACCGATGTCCTTGAGTGCGCGCAGGGCTTGGGGCGTGAGTGACATCTGGAGAAATCCGAAATCTCAAGAACCAAATTCCAAGAACCAAATCTCAAGAACCAAGAACCAAACGAACTACAAATCTCAACGGCCAATGACGGAAACAAGAACCGATGGTGGAAACAGGAAACAGAACGATGAACCGCTGATTGGGTCCGACCTTTTGTTGAACCCTTGAGATTTGGTGTTTGAGATTTGTTTGGTTCTTGGTTCTTGAGATTTGTCAGTTCAAACAACTTTTCCGCAGACGGCACTGAAGGTCAGTCTCGCCACGGGTGTTTGATTTTTTGCCAGTATTTTTCGAAGGCATCCGGGGTGAAGTGGGGGTCGTTGTCCGAGTCGTGGCATTTGGCGCAGTCACCACTCTTGGCTTGCGCGAGCGTGTGGCGCACGGACGCCCGACCCGCCTTCAACTCATCGGCCGTGACGCTGGTCGCATCGCTCGCGAACTTCTCTTGCAGGCTGACGTGGCGGCTGCCCGGTCCGTGGCAGTTCTCGCACTGCTGATGGAGCAAGTGCGGGGTGCGATCGGCGCTCAGGAAGCCGGTGTCGAACCGCAGCATCTCCTTCGGCTCCCAGCCGGTGACGTGGCACGCCAGGCACTCGGGATCGTGAATGCGCGAGATCGGGTCGGTGTCGCCTTCCCGTCCGGTGATGAGCGTGGTGAAGGCTTTGGCGTGCGGCGTGGTCTTCCAATGTTCAAACGCCTTCGAGTGGCACTCACCGCACTTCTCGGCACCGACGAAGGCCTGGCCCGACGGATGCTTGAACAGCAACTCGTCCGACGTGGCAATCGCTTCGTCGAGCAGTTGCTGCTGGTACGTCTTCATCAGCTCACGCATCTTCGGATGGTTCTTAAATCGCTTGTCGTCGAGTGCGATCAGGTCGTAGCGGAAGGGTTCCTGCGCGTCGTCGGGGAAGTAGCCGAGCACACCGACTCGCTTCCCTTTGTGTCCGGCTTGCAAGATCCACGTCTGTCCAACCACGACCGGCTTCTTGTCGGGTTCTTCGGGGCCTCCGGCGGTGAGGACGATGCGAAACGCCGGGAACTTCCTGGCGAATTGCTCGGCCTCTTCAATGCTGCCGTGTGAGAGGAGCACCAAAAAGTCGGCCTTCTCGGCTTGCAGGGCGGCGATGGCGGCGGGAAGGACTTCGGCGGGATCGCGGATCGTGATGTTGCTCATCGCGCCGACGGGGGCGATCTGATCTCGCAGGCTCAGGCCGACAATGGCCGTCACGCCGACTTTGACCCGCCCCACCTGAACGATGCGCGACGCGAGCGGCCAGCCTTCTTGCGGCGGGTCGTACAGCGCAACATTGGCACTCACGAGAGCCACCACCTTCTTGGCTTCCTCGGGATCGGAGACCTGTTGTTGCAGCAGGAAGTCCGCGCCGAGTTTTAGCTCCTCCAACCCGACCGCAACGGCACCATAGTTCAGCGTCTGGAAGGCGTCGAACAGGGCGAGGTACTTGATTTGATCCTGCCGCCGATTTCGCTTGGGTGTGCCGCCGACATCGAGTCCCGCGACGGGCCACTTTCGTTCCTCGGTCAGGATGCGAACCAGATCGGCACGCCGCGCCATGCCGCCCAATTGGTCGATACTACAGCCGCACGGTTCGAGGTATCCGTGTTGCTCACCGGTGAGCAGCAACACGGCGGCCGGAGACTTCCAGTCGTCCAGCAACGGCTCGGGCCGACCGGTTGGCGACGGCCTGCCTCCCGAAACACTGGGGACGATTTCATCGCCAGTGTTCACGGCGGTGGAAGAAGTGGAGGGCGGCTGGGCGGAATCAAGATCCTGGCAACCGGCCACCACCGTCAGCGTCACGATCGTCGCGATGACCATCCGTCCTGCTGCCGCCGTCTTCGCCCATCGAGTCGAGTGCATGACGATCCTTCCTGGAACCTGGCTCGCGTCATGAATCATCCCTGTCCGTTGGATGACCCGCTGTCGAGCAGCAGCTTGCTAACGGGTGAGGCAACCGGCCGTCAAGCCCCAGTGTCGCGAACGGCAGGGCGAACGGCATCAAATCGCGTGGTAGCTGACGTAGAACACGAGCTCCGTCGCATCGGGATGGTTGAGCTTCAACCGAATCTTTTCGGCGTCGGGACCGCGTCGCAATACCGATGGTCCCGGTGGAACTTCGATCTCCACCTCGTACATCTTCGATTTGCCGAGGACGCGACCCGTTGCGGGAATTTGAATCTTGACGGAGTTGTGCTTCTGCTCGATCGCCTGAACTTCGAGTTCTCCGTCGAGGTTGCGCACATAAAGGTTGAGCTTGATCTTGGCTCCCTTGTCAGCCGGGAACTCGCCGAGAACCACGGCGTTGTTTTCGGAATTCCAACCGCGACCCCCGAATTCGATCGGTCCCGCACGTTGGCCCATCAGACGAAACTCAATCGAGGCCTGCCTCTGATCTGCAGAGATCAACTTGACCGTTTCGCGAAATGGGCCGAGCGGCGCACCGGCGGCCAGCGTGACGGTGACAACCATCGCCGCCTTGGCCTTCTTCGTCTTGACCTCGTCCAAGTCGAGCGACGCGGGTTCCCACGTGACGGAAACACCGGGATTCGAGCACTCAAACTTGTCGAGCACGATCGTGTCGTTCATCCGCGAATACAGCAGTCCACGCACGACGGTCGGTTCGGTCGGTGACAAGTCGCCGAGCGACCACATGCCCTCCGGAGCCAGCCGCAACGGCTGATCGATCAGGCCTTCGATGACCAGTTCGATCCGCTTCTGATCGGGATCCGTCGTGAAGACTTCGGCCCACTGACGGAAGCGGTCATCCGGCGACTTGACCTCATATTTGATTTCAACATCGACGCTCGCTCCGGGCGGGATGTCATCGTCGCGCGAGACCTTGCCAACGGTACACTGGCTGCACGAGGTGTTTCCCGTTTTGACCCGCAGCGGACCCTGGCCTTCGTTTTTGATGACGAACACATGCTCGCCCTTGGCCCCCAGAACCAGCACCCCGAAATCGTGCGAGGTCTCACTGATGACGGCCTTGCCGTAAGGCCCCTGTTCCGGAATCGGCAAGCCGGTAACCTCAACCTTTTTGACTTTCACGGGTGAGGGGCTGACGGAGATCGCGCCGTGATACCGGCCCAACCAGACCGTGATGCCCAGAGCGGTCGCGGCAAACAGGATCGTCAACAACTGGGCGGGGGGCTTCATCAGGGAATCCTCGGTACGGCAGCACAAGATGCGGGAGAAGATGGTTCGACAAGTACGCGGGCATTTTAGACGAATCGTCGGCACATGCAATTTGAGTTGGCAGCAGTTTGAGGATGATCGCGGTTAGTCGAGCGGCAGAAATTATTTTACCCACACTTACCCGAAGTGTGAGCGAGGGACTCTG
>JAYUFF010000164.1:0-2565 GCA_043738825.1 Schlesneria sp. | reverse complement strand
ATTGATCGACCAGACTGGAAAGCCTCGTCGTCTCGTCGAGCGTCACCATGACCACGCGCTGCAGGGCCTCCACGCCGTGGTCGTTTCGCAGGGCGACTTCGATCTCGGTGCGAATCACGGCGAGAGGCGTTCTCAATTCGTGAGCCGCATCGGCGGTGAAACGACGCATCTCTGCGAACGACTGCTCCATGCGACCGAACGTCCGATTGAGCGTCGCGGCGAGACGCCCCAGTTCGTCATGGCGATTCTCGACGAAGATGCGGGTGCCGAGGTTCTCGTGCGAGATCCGTTCGGCCGTGGCCACGATCCGCTCCACGGGGAGCATGGCCTGCCGGGCAATCCAGAATCCGCCAACAAGCGCCACCAGCAACGCCAGGAAACTCCCGATCAGCAGCATCTGTACGGAAGACCACAGCTCCCGCTCCGAGCGTGCCAGGGGAGCGAGCACATAGATCAAGAGCGCTTCCGACGGGCCGCGCACGGCACGACACAACAACCGATGGCGTCCCGTGTGCGACAGTGTGATCTCCTCCAGGCGACGAAAGGCGATCTCATTCGAGGAGCTTGGTTTTGGCAGAGCGTGTGCCCGCAGCCACGGAGAACCGAACAGCACGCTGCCGTCGAAGCGGCTCACCTGAAAGCTGTAGCCGCCATGTTCGGCATAGTGCTGGGCGAAGCGGGCCTGAAACTCTTCGGACGATTTGGCAAACTCGATCTCTTCGGCGAGTTCGTTGGCTTCGTTGTTCAAGTCCGCTTCGAGTTGCGTGCGGAGATACGACCGGACCATCAACACGAGTGACGTGTCGAAGACCGCCAGGATCGCTGCCAGAGACAGGACATACCACAGGGTCAACCGCCAACGAATGCTCCAATGTTTCAGCACGGCGGGTCTCCCAACAAGTAGCCCTCACCCCGCACCGTGTGGATCAGCAGTTTGCAGCCGGGTTGTTCGATCTTCTTTCGCAAATGGTTGATCAGCACTTCAATCACATTGGTCCACGTCGCGGTCGCGGTCCGCCAGACATTCTCGGCCAGCATCTGCTTGGAAACGATTTGGTTTCGATGACGCGCCAAGTATTCGAGCAACTCGTACTGACGTGGCGTCAGCTCGATCTCCCTGCCGGCTCGTTTGACTCGACGCGACAGGACATCGATCACCAAATCGTTCACGTGGAGAACCGTCTCCGACGAGGAACCCACTCGCCGTAGCAGCGCCTTCAGACGGGCCACCAGTTCCCCGAAGGCAAACGGCTTGACGAGATAGTCGTCGGCCCCGGAGTCCAGTCCGCGAATGCGGTCCTCGATCGCATCGCACGCCGTGAGAATCAGGACGGGCTTGGTGAAGCCCTCGGCCCGCAGTCGTCGCAGGGTTTCGATGCCATTGCCGTCGGGCAGCAACAAATCGAGCACCATCACATCCGGTGGCTCGGTCGAGGCGAGACGGTAGCATTCCGCTCCCGTCGATGCTCCCGATACGGAATAGCCTTCCGCCGTCAGCCCGCGCAACAGACTCTTCAGCAGGACGCGCTGGTCCTCCACGACGAGCAGTCGCGTAACGACGAGCGGTTCGAGTTCAACCATGCCATTCTCCATCAACGCCAGAACCCTGCTTCACAGTTCTGACACTGCAAAGCAGGGAAATTAGAGGCTTTGCCCAAAAACGGTAGTGCCCACCACAATCGGTCGGGTGGTGGTGGGCAAAGCCCACCCGACAATTTGTGTCCGGCCGGATTTTTTGGGCAAGGCCGTCGGGACTTTCAAACAGCCTCTTAGAAAGTCCCCGAGGCGATCACGATGCCGTCCGGTGTACAGACCGAAATCGTCGAGCCAACGACGATGGCCGGAACGGCGTTTGTGGGAGACTTCAAAACCAGCTTGGCCTCACCGGTGGCGGCTCCCACCGGATCGTCATCATCGGCCACGACCGTGGCCGTCCCCACGCTGACTCCATTCACGAGAACCTTGAGCACGGTTCCGACCGGCGAGGCCAATCGGCCCACCTCCACTTCCAGCTTCTGAACGGTGACCCCCTTCTTCAACCGGCTCTCGTACTCAGCTTCGCCGATCCTCGCTCCGCCAACGACGGGAACAAGCAGCTTAGCCTTCAACTCGATTCCCTTGTTGCCGCCCCCTCTGGCCCAACTACCACTGCTCGCTCCGATTACCACCGCCACCGCCAAGACCATCATCCCAAACATCTTCATAATCATCTCTCCACTGCAAGGACAAGTTCCCTCGGCCGAACATCGAACCGAGGTATTTCTGACAGGGGACAGTATCTGCGTATTTCGTCGCTCAGCAATACGCGGAAGGGCCACCTAAGGGGGAACTAACGTGATCGTACTTAATCACGCAGCGGTGAACGTGGTGAGGTCGGGAGGAAACCAGCGCCATCGCCTTGTTGAAAGTCGGGTGGGTCGAGTCTTCGAGGCCCACCGTCTACCAAACTCCCAGGGCCATCGCCTTGTTGAATCTGGGTGATGGGGTGCCACGGTCACGGAGCTTCGACGTGGCCGTGCGAGGATGTGAAGGCTGATTCCCCGTCTCACGGCCACGTCGAAGCTC
>JAYUFF010000163.1:0-2567 GCA_043738825.1 Schlesneria sp. | reverse complement strand
CTCGCGCTGGCGCTGGCTCAGGCGCACGACCGGGGGATCGTGCATCGCGACCTCAAGCCGGCCAACATCATGGTCAACTTGCAGGGCGAGCCGGTCATTATGGACTTCGGTCTGGCTCGCCGTCTGGATGCTGCGGCCGATGTCCGCGCGACGCAGTCCGGCATGATCGTCGGTTCCCCGGCCTACATGTCTCCCGAACAAGCCCGAGGCGAGAACGATAAGATCGGTCCGTGGACCGACATCTACGGACTCGGCACGCTGTTCTTCGAGTTGCTGACCGGATCGTTGCCGTTTCGAGGTCCGATGCTGTCCGTGCTGGGCCAACTCGCCACGCAACCGCCCCCCAAACCATCGAGCCTGCGCGCCGATGTCGATCCCAGATTGGAATCGCTCTGCCTGAAGATGCTGGAGAAGAAGCCTCAGAACCGCCCGACATCGATGACCGAGGTGGCTGGTACGCTGACCGAGTGGCTCAAGCCCGCTTCGACGAAGAGTGAACCGGCCATCGCACTGGTGGAGGAACCGGTCGCACTCGTACCGACGAAGCCCGCCGCGCCCCGCGCCGAAAAGGCCGACGGCATCGAAGCTCAGAAGCAGCGCGTGGCCGATTTGCTCGACAAGCACCAGTACGGCCCGGCCCTCGATTTGTTGGAGAAGATGACCAACCTGCGCGATGCGCGGTTCGAGAAGCTCGTCGCCTGGGCCAAACCGAAATTGAAGGAGACTCGCGCCACCGAGCAGAACCTGCGCGAAGCCTCGGCCCCAATGTGTAACACGGCCGAACAACTCCTGAAGCACTACGACTACACGGGAGCGGCCGAGTTGCTCACCCAGGTTCCGCCCGCGTACCGCAGCATCGAACTGCGCGATCTGCTGGAGAAAGTCACCGACCTGCGCGACGAGTGCGATCACCTGCAACGCGACATCGAAGCAGCCGTCCGCACCGGCGACACAGACACACTCCCCGCCCTGGTCAAACGCCTGTACAAGCTCAAGCCGAACAACAAGGCCATCAAACAACTGTATGCCGACTTGAAAGAGCACGGCGCAGCCAAAGTCATCGCCCGCCGCAAAGGCCAACGCCGCTTCCTCGACCCCGCCGGACGAGTTGTCGAATCCAAGCACATCGCGCTTGGCATCGTCCTCGTCGTGGGACTGTTCGCGGGAGTGACACTGATGGTCAGGAACTACCTCGCAACCAGCGAGCCTCCCATATCAGTTCCGATACCTGGCCCGGTTCAGCCGAAACCAATTCCGCAACCCGACCCAGCCCCACCAAAACCAATTCCGCCGACGCCCACTCCGCCGAGCGAACCGTTGCCGCCAACGATCACTTCGCAGGTCACGGGGATGAAGCTGGCGCTGATCCCGGCGGGGACGTTTCCGATGGGTTCGCGTGAGTACGAGGCCGACCGACGAACTGATGAAGGTCCGCAGCATTCGGTGAAGATTTCCCAACCGTTCTACATGGGTGTGTACGAAGTCACACAGGCCGAGTACGAGAGCGTGATGGGTGCCAACCCGAGCTACTTCTCGAAGACCGGAGCGGGCAGCAGCAAGGTGAGCGGTCAGGACACGGACAAATTCCCGGTGGAATCGATCTCGTGGTTCGATGCGATTGAGTTCTGCAACAAGCTGAGTACCAAGGACGGCCTGACTCCGCTTTACACACTGACGGACGTGCAGCGCGAGGGCAGTTCGATCAAGTCGGCCACCGTCTCCGAGGTGAGCCGGGCGGCGTCAGCCCCAGGAGTCGGCGGCTATCGCCTCCCCACCGAAGCGGAATGGGAATACGCCGCCCGGGCCAACACGACGACGCCGTTCCACTTCGGCAGCACGCTCAACGGGGATAAGGCCAACGCCAATGGCAACTTTCCCTACGGCACGACGACGAAGGGGAAGTATCTCGAACGAGCGACAACAGTTGGCTCGTACCCGTCCAACGCGTTCGGCCTATTCGACATGCACGGTAATGTTTGGGAATGGTGCTTCGACGTGTTCGACGAAAAAGTTTACGGTCAACGCAGCGGCACGATGCCCGATCCGAAGGTTACGAGCGGCTCCGGTTATCGTGTGTTGCGTGGCGGTTCGTGGTATGGCGACTCTGGGTACATCCGCTCGGCCTATAGGGGCGGGGGCGCGCCCGAATACCGGTACAACTTCTACGGTTTCCGGGTGGTGTTGCCCTCCTCTGCCGTCAGGACTCCGGGGGATGTAACGGGGACAAGTTCAATTGCACCGAAAAAGGAACCCGCCCCCGTTGTTTTCGCGGCGGGAACGCTACCTGGCGAGAAACGCGACGACAACGGCTTGAAGTTACCCTTGCGCTGGTGCCCATCGGGAACCTTTCGTATGGGTTCACCTAACGGTGAAAAGGGCCGCGCTGACAATGAGGCACAGACTCAAGTAACGATTTCCCGTGGTTTTTGGTTAGGACAAACCGAGGTGACTCAACAGCAGTGGAAGAATGAGATGCTCTCCGAACCATGGGCTGGCAAAGAATTCGTACAGACAGGGGATGACTTTCCGGCTTCATACGTCAGTTATGAAGAGGCGAATAGATTCTG
>JAYUFF010000162.1:0-6771 GCA_043738825.1 Schlesneria sp. | reverse complement strand
CGTAGCCACGTTCGCCAGAACGTGGGCGAGACGCTGGATGGACCCCACGCTCTGGCGAGCGTGGCTACCCCAAGATCAAGCTGTGACAAAGCACTCGCTCGCTCCTTGCGTTTGCCGAGACCAAACCTCTTCAGTCTCAACCGACCCGCGCGCGGCTGTCGGCCAGCATTTTGTCGAACATCTCGCGCTGCTTGATCAGTTCGGCGGCGGGATCGGCGGGGATGACACCCTCTTCCAGCAGCCACCAGCCGGAGTAATCGAGCTTCACGTACAGGTCGAGCAGTTGCTGATGCGGGTAGGACTTTGCGTCCATCAGGTGAACGTGCGTGGTCTCGCCGAGACGGGCTTTCACCAAATTGAAGTTGTGTTCGAGACCGGGGTCTTCGAGGTCTTGCGGGTTCGAGTTCCAGCAGAGCGCGACGTTGGGATTGTCGGCCACGTCCATGATCGCCTTGATCGTCGGCAACTGGCAGCACTGGCCGTGGATTTCGAGGCGGATCTGCTGGCCGAAGCCGGACGCGAACTCGGCGAGTTCGTTGAGCGACTTGCCGATCTGCTCGATGGTCTTCTCGCGCGGCACGTCCTTGTGGAACGAGTCGGGTTTGACTTTGACGCCCGAGCCGCCGACATCGTGACTCAATTCGATGAAGGCTTTCGTCGCCTCGATCGCCTGCTTGAGAGTCGCCGGATCGGGGCTGTCGTATCGTTCGTTGCTGCCGATGCCGAGAAACTTGACCGGGCTGTCGGCAAACCGCTGCCGCACGTCGGCCCGTTCCTTGTCCGACAGACTCGGTTCGACACCGTGCTTGTGGGTTGTTCGCAGTTCGACTCCCAGCACTTTCGCCTTCGCACAGTTCTCGATGACTGTGGGCAAGTCCCAGTCCTTGGCCCACTGGTAGGTAACCAATCCGTAGCGGATCTCGCCCCCTTTTTTCTCCTGAGCCAGCGCCGCGCGAGTTCGCATCCCCAAGCCCGCCGCCAGTGCAACCCCTGCCGCCGCCGTGCCCAAGAACGTCCGCCGCGAAAGCTGAGACATGGTCGATCCTTTCCGAGAGTCCCTCGAACCCAAGATTTCGCCGCCATCATGTTGAGGTCCACACGGTCCTGCAAGCCGCAGTTGCCCGGCACTCGGGACGCCAACTCTGAATGTCTGACTTCTCAATGCCGTCACAGATTACCGACGCGCCCGACTTTGCGCAGCGGTTGCGACTGGTCGTCTCACAGAAGATGTTTGACCGCCACAGGCGTCTGTCCGGTTGCAAACGGTCATTCCCCGCGTATGCTGTTGCCGTCACCTGTCGCTGGAGATTGGAGGGGCGGTTCGGGGGAACCTTGTTTCACAGATTTCCCCTCGCTTCACGAATGGAGTTGCGGCATGGAAGAGTTTCTTCGCGGATACCACGTCAGCCCACCGACGTGGTTTTATCTGTCGCTCCTGCTGATTTTGGCCGTCTTTTACAAGTTCGGCCGGATTTGGTCGGTTCGCAATTTCGATCTTGCGCTCCTGCTGTCGCTCGCCCCCGGACTGCTGTTCGTCGGTGCCAATCCCAATGGGTCGCCGTTCGGCTACTGCTGGCTGTTTGCCGTGAGTGGCCTGTTGCTGGCGCGACTGGTGTTCGATGCGGCGTTCACCCGGCGGCCGCGCTTGGAGCAAAACCTCAATCCCGCCGGAATGGCTTTCTTGTGTGCATCGGCGTTGCTGTTCCAGACGACCAAGATCATGACCGAACAACCCGACATCGCGGCCATGAAAACGGTGCGGGGTGCCGACGAGTTGCTCAAGCGCCAGGATGCCTCGGGGACGCAACAGGCCGATCCAAAGTCCGAGACCGGTCCGGCGGGTCGGTTGCTCGCCACGACCGTCGTTCCGCTGGCAGGTGGAGCCGAAGTCGCGGCCGCGCGCGCGATGGCCATTCTGTCGCACCTGGCAGTCATCCTGGGTTTGATTGCGATTGGCCGGTGGCACTTCAGCGACACGTACCTCGGCCTTGCGATGGCCACGCTGTATCTGCTGCTTCCGCCGACGGCCTACGATGTGAGCAAGGTCAACCATCTGCTGCCGGCCGCTCTGATCGTTTGGGCCGTCGCGGCGCATGGACGACCGATGATGGCCGGCGTGTTGCTCGGACTGGCCTGCGGGACGATGTTCTTTCCGATCTTCCTGCTCCCGATTTGGATGGCCTTCTATTGGAAACGTGGCTCGCTGAAATTCGGCCTGGCGCTGGTTCTGACCGGAGCCGTGTTGCTTGGCAGCCTGATGCTGACCTCGGTCGATACACTGTCGTTCAAGCGACAGACTCTCGGATCGATCGACTGGAGCGTGCTGAAGTTCCAGGCGAACGGCGGCGTCGGATTCTGGAGCCTCTACGATCCGGCCTTTCGCATTCCCGTGTTTGCGACGTTCCTCGTGCTGCTGACGGCATTGACGATCTGGCCGTTCAAGAAGAACCTCGAACACCTGATCGCTCACTCGGCCGCCATCGTCGTGGCGACGCAGTTCTGGTATCCGCACCAAGGCGGTGTGTACGTGTTGTGGTATCTGCCGCTGATGCTGATCGTCACGTTCCGGCCGCGGTTGGGCCACCTGCCGCCGGAGGAGAAGGCTCCCGCCGCGAAGCTCGCCGTCACGGGAGGCAGCAGCGTGATTCGCAACGACCTGCTGGCCGGAGCCTCGCGCACGCAGATGATGCGTTGAGCTGCTCATCAGGCAAACGGCGGAAATCGTGCGACCCACTCCAGCCCGAAGTGCGTGTGAACATTTCGCCACCGACCTTGCGTCGCCGGTCTCGACACAACTATCCACACCTGAGTCTTGGGTTTGGTCGCGAGACATCTCGAACGAGTTGTTTGAGGTCTTCGAGATCATGGTGTTCGATGTACTCCACCATCGTTCCGCATGTCTCGAAATGGAAATATCAAGGCGGACGACGCCGCACAGATCAAAGCCATAAAGGTCTCGCAACGATTGGCCGGCTGGCGGGAAGCCATACCACAAAAAGGTTCACCATGAGTAAGCTGAGTTCTGAAATGACGCGCCGTGGGTCAGTACACTGCGGAGTCATCCTGCTGCAACTCGCGTGGATCTTCTCCAGTGTTGCGGCTGAGCAATCGCTTCCAACTCCGCTGAGATATGACGACTGGAAACATTCCGGTTCGATGTGGTTGCTCACCACTCCCGAAGGTGCGGACTTGCCGGCCTCGGCGGTCTTGGAAGGCGTTCCTTTGCTGGTGCGGTTGCACAAAGACTTCTTCGACTTTCGACAAGCGCTGCCGCAGGGCGAAGATCTTCGCTTCAGTTTGAGCAACCATCAGCCGCTGGATTTTCAGATCGAGGAATGGGATGCCAAACAAGGCGTCGCGAGCGTTTGGGTGCGAGTGCCGAAGATCACGGGGAACTCGCGGCAAGAACTCAAAATGTATTGGGGCAACACTGACGCAGAGAATCAGTCCGCTGGCAAAGCCGTGTTCAATGAGTCAAACGGATATCTCAGCGTCTGGCACATGCACGATCCGGTGCGTGACGAAGTCGGAACGCTCACCAGCACGGACACCGGCACGACGGCAACAACGGGGATGATCGGAGCGGCTCGGCATCTGCCCGGCGGCAAAGGGGTGTTCTGCGGCGAGAAAATTCCGAACTTTCCCTCGGGAGCAAGTTCGCACAGCACCGAAACGTGGTTTCGCATCGAGAAGCCGAACGCAACGATCATCGGCTGGGGCAACGAAGGGGGCGGTCGCGGCAGCAAGGTACGAATGCAGTTTCGCAGCCCGCCGCACATCAAGATCGACAGCGACTTCTCCGATGTGAAGAGCGACAGCCGTCTGTCGCTCGGCGAGTGGATTCACGTCGCTCACACCTACGACCGCGAGGACGGCCGCATCTACATCAACGGCCGGCTCGACGGAGCCGCGAAGCCGTTGCTTGATATCAAAAGCCCCGCGCGGCTGTGGCTCGGCGGCTGGTACAACAACTACGACTTCGTGGGAGACCTTGATGAGGTGCGCATCTCGCGGGTTGCGCGGTCGGCCGATTGGATCAAGCTGCAATACGAGAACCAGAAGCTGCATCAAACACTGGTCGGCCCGCTGGTGCAGCCGGGTCAGGAGTTCTCGTTTTCCTACGTCGTGCATCAGCCCGATCTCGCTCTCGACCGGTTGAAGCTGGAACCGGGGCCGAGCACCCCGCGGCTGATCATTGAGAAGAAGACGGTGATCGAAGTTGCTGAAGGGCTGAGCGCGACGGTGACAGCAAAGGCTGGCGGTGCTCAGAAGTTGGTTTGGATTCTCAAGCGAGACGGGAAGGAGTCGATCGTCGCGACAGATCGGTTCTCGGTTACCTTTAATGCGGGCCGCGTGACGGGGGACCAGGCGGTGACGCTGCAATGCAAAGCCGTCTATCCCGGCAAGGTCGAGACGAAGGACATTGCGATCTCGATCAAGGAAGGCATCCCCGATCCGGTTTTCACGCTCACGGCACCGACTGTCTGGGATGGGCGCACGGCGATCACCGTCGGTTCGCAGGTGACGAATCTGAGCGCGATGCAAGCGAAAGGGGCAGGGGAGTTGAAGACAGAGTGGAGCGCCGGGCCGTTCGCCGTGATCAAAGAAATCGCGCCGAGCAAACTCATTCTCAAGCGTGCGCAGAACAGCGGGAAGTTGACGGTGACGGCGACGATCAGCAACGGCGGTAGGGCGGTCACACAGAGCGCGACCATCGCCGTGACGGAACCCAAGAGCGACCCCTGGACGCTGCGCACGCCCGCGAAGGACGAGAAGCCGGAAGACGGACAGTTCTACGCGCGCGACGACAAGCACGCGGGGACGCTCGATTACAACGGCACGCTGGCCGAAGCCGCCGATGCGGTCTTTCTCAAGCTCTATGCCGACGACAAGCTGATCAAAACCGAAACTACTAAACCCGCAGCGGACAAGTCCTATGCCCTCGCGGTGAAACTCAAGCCGGGGTTGATCAAATACAAAGTCGAGTTTGGCTCGCAGATCGGCGGCCAGGAAACGGTGCTGCAAACGGTCCACGACATCGTCTGCGGCGACGCCTACATCATCGAAGGCCAATCCAACGCGCTGGCGACGGATACCGGCGAGAAATCTCCGCCTGAGACCAACGAGTGGATTCGCAGCTATGGCCGTCCGCCATCAAATCCCAAAGACGCGCCGGGCAACTTGTGGTGCAAACCGGTCTGGAAAGCTCAGAACGGCGAGAAGGCGGAACTGGGCTGGTGGGGGATGGAGTTAGCCAAGCGCTTGGTCGAAAGCCAGCAGGTTCCCATCTTCATCATCAACGCCGCTGTCGGCGGAACCCGCATTGATCAGCACCAGCGGAACGAAGCCGCCCCGACCGACCTCAACACCATTTACGGACGGATGCTCTGGCGCGTGCAGCAGGCGAAGCTGACTCACGGCATACGTGGCATCCTGTGGCATCAGGGCGAAAGTGACCAAGGCTCGGATGGACCAACGGGCGGTTACGGATGGGAGACCTACCAGCAGTTGTTTGTGGAAATGTCCGCCGCCTGGAAACAGGACTTTCCGAACGTGAAGCACTACTACATTTTTCAGATCTGGCCGAACGCGTGCAGCATGGGTGGCAGAGATGGATCGGGCGATCTGCTGCGTGAGAAGCAACGCACTCTGCCGCAACTGTTTTCCAACATGAGCAGCATGTCCACGCTCGGCGTTCGTCCGCCCGGCGGCTGCCATTATCCGTTGGTCGGGTGGGCGGAATTGGCGCGCTTGATTCAACCGCTGATAGAGCGGGACAACTACGGCAAAGTCCCCGCCGCTTCCATCACGCCGCCGAACTTGCGGCACGTTCATTTTGCCGGAAGCACGAACGACACGATCGCTCTTGAGTTCGATCAGCCGGTGGTCTGGACCGACACGCTGGCGGGACAATTTTATCTGGACGGTGAGCAGGACAAAGTCACCTCGGGCAGCGTCACCGGAAATGTGCTCACGCTCAAATTGAAGGGCGCATCCGCCGCGAAGAAGATCACCTATCTCAAAGAGGTCGCCTGGAATCAGGACACGTTGCTCAATGGAGCAAACGGCATCGCCGCGCTGACGTTCTGCGCCGTGCCGATCGAGTAGCCAAAGCCGGTCCCCCAAGTAACCCGAAGCGTAAGCGAGGGCGAACCGTGACGACGCCCTCGCTTACGCTTCGGGTTACATTCCGGCCGTCAATAATCCCCAAAACGCAGGAGACTAAATCATGCCCCACAAACTTTCTCGTCGTCGTTTTGTGCAATCTGCCGCTGCGATCGGCATTGGACTTCCCACAATCCTGCCGTCGAAAATCTTCGCGGGCCAATCTCCCAACGAACGATTATCGTTTGCATGTATCGGGATGGGTGGCCAGATGCGAGGTTACTTGATCCCGGAACTCGCCAAGCTCGATCAGCAAATCGTCGCCATTTGCGATGTCGATAAGCGACAGCGCGAGAGTGCGCTGAAAATCAAAGGGCTGACCGAGGCCAGGCCGTATCACGATTATCGTGAGTTGCTCGATCAAGAAACCGGCGTCGATGCCGTGCTCATCGGCACGCCCGATCATTGGCATGTCCCCATTTGCCAAGCGGCGCTGCAAGCCGGCAAGCACGTCTATTGCGAGAAGCCGTTGGCTCATTCCGTCGCGGAATGTCGCGCCTTGGAGAAGCTCGCGAAGAGTCATCCCAAGCTCGCGACTCAGACCGGAAATCAAGGCTGCTCCACCGAGGGCTTTCGTCGGAGCTTTGAGGTCATTCAATCCGGCCT
>JAYUFF010000161.1:0-6778 GCA_043738825.1 Schlesneria sp. | reverse complement strand
GCCACGTTCGCCAGAACGTGGGCGAGACGCTGGATGGACCCCACGCTCTGGCGAGCGTGGCTACCCCAAGATCAAGCTGTGACAAAGCACTAGCCCATTGGGCCTCGGTAATTCGTTGTGTCACGTCACAGGGCCGTTGGCTCTGGCTGGATGAACGAATGGCCCTTTGGGCCGGAAATCCGCGATGCCAACCTGATTCCGCGACCGGACGAGCGGCATCACTCGGCTCAAGTCGTTGGTTCGAGGCTCGACCGGGAACTGGGCGGACGCGCAGGCGCACGGCGAACGAGCGTTGCCCTCCGGCTCCCTGGCTGTGTTGATCCGTGAACAGCAGTTGCACGCGGTCGAACAGGTTGGTTCGTTGCAGGGCATTCAAAAAGCTGGAGACCGCCTGATCGTCGTCGGCGGTTCCGCTGAGTGAGATCACCAGCAATTGCCGCTCGGCCGATTTGGCCAGGCGATCCAAATCTCGTTCGATCGGTGCGGCGACTTGTTCTTCCAGAGGCGGGGAGTTGCTGCGTGCAGGAACGGCGCGTGCCGTTGGTTCGGCGAGTTCCTCCAGACTTGATTTCATCTCGCGCAAGGTGACCTGCGACGGGAGAGACTGCACCACGGCCGACAGCCAGCGGGAGGGCGGGACATTCAATCGCAGGGCGTCGAGCAATCGTCCCTGACTTTCGACGAGCTTCAACTCGCGCCGCAAGACCTCGGGCGAACCGAGCGTGGACATGAGTGCGCTGGTCTGTTCCTGCAAACGACTCCGCCGCGTTGTCAGTTCGTTCAGCGAGTGCCGCTGCGCCAGCCACCCGACCAGCATCAACGAGACCGCCGCCACAAACACGACTCGCAACCAGTTGTTGCTGAACCGTGTCGTGCGCACGCAAACGTAGTCGGCGGGTAGGAAGTCGATGTCGTGCATGAAGGTTGAGGGTTGAAGGTCAGAAGGTTGAGGGTTGAGGGTCAGAAGGCGGGGCGTCAGATCGTCTGTTTTTCTGACCCTCGACCATCGACCCTCAACCTTCATCAGTCCATTCGTTTCATGGCCAGTCCGATGGCCGTGGCCCAGCGGCCCGAAAGTTTGTTGAGAGAGTTCGATGTTGGCGTTCGGCTGAGGCATTCGAGCGGGTTGATCGTGCGCGTGCTCATGCCGACTCGTTCGCCCAAGTATTCGGCCAGCCACGGGGCGGCTTCGCCGCCGGACAGCACCAGACCATCGAGCGGTCGGCCGCGAAACGTGACCTTGTAGTACCGCAGGCAGAGTTCGAGTTCCGCCACCAGTGAATCAAAAGTCGGCCGCATTGATTCGATGATCGAACGATGAACTTCATTCTCGCCGTCGAGCGCGGTGGCCGCGAAGACATCGGTCCTCATGCTGGCGGCGGTCTCCAGATCGACGGCCAGCGCTTGCGCGACGGCTTCGTCGAACAGGCGGCCTCCGATCGGGAACGACTTCAAAAACAGCGCGCGCTGTCCCTCGGCAAACATCACCGTGGAAGTCGTCTCACCACAGAACAGGTACGCCATGCGAGAGGTCTCGGCCAGCCGGCCCGCGCGATACAGACACCGCAGCCACGCACACGGTTCGACATCAATGCCGATCGGCGTGAGGCCCGCCAGTTCGAGGACTCGCAACCGCCGCTGAATGACTTCGCGCGGCGAGGCCAGCAGAATCACCTCCTGCTTGACGACGTTGTCCTGTCTGACTTCGCCCGCCATCAGGTGGCGCACCTCGGCTGCGGCCAGCGGATAGGGCAAACGTTCGGCCGCTTCCCACGGCACGATCTTGGCGATCTCGTCGGGTGGCAGTTGAGGCAACCGGACGGTTTCGACAAACAGCTCGTCGGCACTCAGGCAGCTCACCACCTTGCGCCCACGGAGTCGATGATCGACGATCAGCCGGCGCAGTGCAGTCGCGACGATCTGGTCCGCTTCAGCGGGGGAACAGCCTTCCACCGAGGGGAGGCGACACTGTGCGGAGGCCCTCAGTTCAAAGCGTTCCGCCGATCCGGCCAATTGCACCACGGTCGCCGAGTGGCGACTCAGGTGCAGGCCGAGCGGAGACAGTCGTGTGCGGGTGAAGGTCAGCATGTTGAGGGTTGAGGGTTGAGGGTTGAAGGTTGAGGGTTGAACGCTTGGTCTGCTTCTGACTCTCAACCTTTAACCCTCAACCTTCAACCTCTCACTCTTAGTTGGATGGATACGTTGTCGGTTGGTCGAGCCAGACTTGGCCGGTGACTGCGGACACGGTCAACCGCAGGTATTCGGCCTGGCCTCCCGAGCCGCGCTGCAACCAAATCTCGGTGTCCTCGGTGCGCGAGGGGCCGGTCCCTCCCAAGGCTCCAAAGATAATGTTGGTCACGGATTGGTTGGAGGTCTTCAGTTCGGCTCCCATCAGGCGAAGTCCGTTGTGATTCGTGCCGTTTCCTCCGAATGGTCCGAGTTCAACGAGGTACGTGCCGATCGGAGTGCCGGGCGGCGCTTGCGGGTTTTGCAGGGGAGGAGGATTGGCCGTGCCGGTGTGTCGCAGTTGGAAACGGTTCCGCGCCGCATCGAAATCGACCGTGTATTCGGTCCCGTACTGCACGGCCAGCTCGGACGCGAGCCGCAGATCGGACGCGAAGACTCGACCCGTCGCCTTGAGACCGGCGGCCGGTGTACTGCTGATCGCCGGGATCGCCACCGTGGCTACGATGCCAAGGATGACCACCACGATCAGCATCTCGACCAGCGTGTAGCCGCGACGAGCGAAGAGTCTGCTGGTGGAATCGAAGGGTTGTGATCGCAGTGGCATCTCACGTCTCCTCGCGCCAGTCGATGATCTTCCAGCGATAGCCCGAGTAGGCGGAGTCGGTGGCCGTCGTACCGACGAACGGACGGAACAGCGGTCCCGTGGACAAGTACTTCACACCGGTGGTCGGTCGCAGATGAAAGGTCGGTTCCAGCGGCAGGCCGGTGGTCGGCAACGGTTGAGACAGGCCCAGGAAGTTCGCCGGATTGGCCAACCAGGTCGGGAATGGAATCCGTGCCGCACCGGCCTGCACCAGCAGTGCGTTCGTGGCGGTCCAGACGGTGCGGCGGTCGTCCCACAGCGTCGTCGTCAGATCCCACGGATAACAACGACCAATGCTCACTGCGTTCGCAACGAGAGGGCCATTCATTTCGACGAACTGATCGCGGTTGAGCCGAATGCGGTACGGAACCGCCGTTGTCAGTTGGGCCTCACCCACGACAGTCAGTTTGCGGGCCGCCACATCGACCGACTGAATCTGATGCCAGCGTCCCGAGGTTCCCGCAGCCAGCCAGATGGCGTAGAGCTTGTCACCGGTGAGCAACGAGAGGTCGGGCGAATTCACCAGTTGAACGGTGCTGTAGGGCTGTTGCCCTCGTGTGGCAGTGGCTGTTCCGGTCAGATCGACCTGTGTTCCTGCACGCCACTCGAACGCTCCATCGCCGCCCGTCAGATTGCCGCTCAGCAGGATCGCCCCTTCCACGACGGCGCGGGCTTCAGGCGTGAAGCCCGTGCTCTCCGCCACGATCACCGGCAGCCTCGGCCATTGATCCGCACCGGTGATCAAGGGCGTCCCGCTAGCACCGCGCCAGTTGTACGAGGCCAGGCTGACGGATGCGCCCTGAATGGTGATGTGACCCGTGACGACCAGCGTCCCCTGCACGGTCACATCGCTGCGAATCGTCAGGTCTCCCGCGCGAACGAACACGCCCAGCGGGTTCGACGCCGACGGCCGCAGGGTCGTGTTCTCCAATGTGCCGCCCAGCGTCGTGGCTTGATAGCTGAGGCCGCGATCGTACAACCGATAGTTCGACCACAAATGGATGTCGAGTGACGAGACCGATGGGTTGGTCGTCGTCTCCATCCACGTTGTCTGGAGATGTGACAGGTCCGTTTGTGTGGCCGCTTTGGGCGTGCGGCTGAACAGGATCGGACCGTTCAGCGGATGGGGGTGTTGAAAGTTGGCTGAGCCACTCGACGAACCCAACAGGTTTCCAGTTTCGGTCAACATCGTGTCGCGAACAGAACTGGACCAACTGGGATCGCTGAAGCACGAGAGGCGGCTATGCAGCCAGATTGGCCCCTCGACCCGAGTGCCCGGATCCAGTTTCAGCGACTTGCCCGTTCCCGTTGCGGTGAGCGTGTACGGCAGAGTGGCTTCGTAGTTGGTCGGGTTGGCCGCCTGATCGCTCGCGGTGGACAGGTCGCCGGCGCGCGCGGTGCGGCCCGGCAATCGTGGCATCAGCCGCACGACGGCCTTCACCGTGCGAGACACCTGTTCAACAGTGTTACTCGGTGAACTCCACGTTCCCTTCGACACGACCCACAAGTGCAGCGGCAGCTCGATGTCTGACACGCCGGTAACTTGGCCCGACACCAGAGGCTCGTACCGCACATCACAGACCGTCTTGTTCGTCGTGTCCTGCTGAATCACTTTGGTGTAGATATCGGACACCCCGACCCACTGGGCAGACTGCATTCGCTGGAGGCCCAGCGACAGGCCCGTCCGCGCCGCCTCCAACGCCAGATCGCGCCGCGAATCGTTCTGAGTCAGCTTGAGCGACGTGACCTGCGTCCGTACGAAGCCGTAGGTCAGCGCGAGGCTCATCCCGAGCGCCAGCATGACGATCAACAGGCTGAATCCACGGCGGAAGTCCGGCTTTTCCGAAAGTCGGACTTCTCTCCGTAGGACAACCTCCCGATAAGAAGTCCGGCTGACAAGGCTCAGCCGGACTTCAGCGTTGGACTTCATTTCACAATCCCTCAACTGCATCCCGCCTCACGGCTGGTAGACGTACTGGCGATTCGCCGAGCCAAAGAACGGCAACGCGGTCGTGTTGCTGTTGTCGGTCTGCGGCTTGGCCGGATCGCGTTCGAGCAGCAGCTCAATCCGGACGTTCGCCGTACGCAGGCCGTTGTCCGCTCCCACCATCCCCTGCGCCCAGGGCAGATCGTTCCAGCTCTGCGAACCGGGACTGGCAGCCGCAAGCTGACTGTCCGTCGGCGAGTACGTCAGTTCAAACCGTGCGTTCCCCACCGCTGGCGCGCTGAACAACATCAGGTTCTGATCGGTGGTCACTCGCAGCCGGTCGCTCAGCGTCACACTCCGGCGGTTCGGCGAACTCAAGAGCGTGCGGATCGTCGTTGTGAACGAGCCCGCTCGGAAATCAACCGGCGTCGAATTGCCGGGGAACGTCAACTCCAAGAAGTTCGACGGCGAGATGGCCTGCGGCGCATAGACCACGAGTTCGCTGGCGACCGGCAGGCGAAACTGCAAACCCTGGTCGGCCATGCCTCCCGTGGCACTTCCGCTCCAGATCACCAGCATGCAGGGAGCTTGATAATACATCCACGTCTGATCGACGGTCGCCACGCCGAGCGTCGTCGGTTCCCCGGCGACGCGATACGTCCCCGCCTGCTGCACCATCCACCGGATGCGACTCAGCGTGGCCTGGCTCTGTTTGCGACCCTCTTCCAGCGCCGTGGCATGATCCCACGCCTGACTGATCGCCAGCATCAGGCCACTCAGCACGGTCATCGTCATGGTCAGGATGACCAGTGACGACAGGAGTTCCACCAACGTGAAGCCCGCGCGCGCGCACGCCCCCGGTCCCGGCGGAGCCTGAATGCGACAACGATTACGGGGCAACGGCGACATCGCTGAAGACTCGCGTTTGAACGGCCAGAACCTGCGTTTGGCTTCGAGCATTGGTGTACGAGATCGTCACCGTCACACGCCGCAACGACGTGCCCGACGTGACAACCACCCACGCCCCGCCACTGTCCTCGGCAATTTTTTCGACAGACACCTGCTGTCGGAATTGACTCACAAATTTTGGGTCCGGCTGAAAGTTGACGGGCCGCTGCACCGAGGTGCTGCCAGACGTCATCCGCTCGGTGCCGAGTGTCAGGCCGTCGCGTGTCTGCGGTGGCGAAGCGTTCCAACCGTGGTAATCATCGAGATCATTGAAGGCTGAGCGGCCCAGGCCAACTCCCGGCATCGAGTTACCCATCCCCATCGAGTAACCCGTTCCCATCGAGCTGCCCAACCCCGTTCCACCGCTGGTGCGAGGAAACTTCACCGACGCCAGTTCGTCCATCAACTGATCGGCCATCCCCTGAGCGATCACCGTGTACGTGCTGTCAGTGCTGATCTGGAGAGTCGATCCGATGGTCGTCAACAGCGCACTGCCCGCCAGTGTTGTGAGCGACACGGCAATCAGACTCTCGACGAGCGAGATGCCTCGTCGATGAGTGGCCGCAGCAACGGGGGTGACACGAGCAAACATGATTCGATCCGCAGTGGTCGGTCTTCAGCACGACGGTCCAAAGACGAAAGTAAGCGCGGCAAGGTCCCCTCGAAGCTCCCAGCTCCTCCTTGCCGCGCTCGAACGCCCGGCTCTGCAAAGCAAAGCCGAGTGTATTTCGGTGGTCGCGTCGATCAGGTTGTCGGCCGGGTTGCCCCGACACACAGGAAGATAGGTCGAGATTCCGACGAGTCAAATCGGAACACTCACAATTGCGAAGTGCCGGCCGAAGTGAGCCGGCGACAGGCTTGGCTCGAAGCGCGCTCGAAGAACATCGGCTCTCCGCCATTCGTGTTGATTCTCGTGTCAAATCAGCCGTTGGGCGCTAGCCCACGGTTTGATTTCGCTGAACCGTGGGCTAGCGCCCAGCGGCTGATGTTTGCGTTCCAACATGAATGGCGGAGTACCGAAGAACCATGAAACGGGCCTCCAGCTTGTCGTACCTCGCCGACAAATCACAGGC